>CAYJSR010000059.1:0-5617 GCA_964373095.1 Candidatus Woesearchaeota archaeon | reverse complement strand
GGGGATAGCAATAACTTCAGATCCAGGAACAGGAAATGCATTTTTAGCAACACAAGGAGATATATGGGACACGCAATGGGATATGTTTTTAGCTGCCATAGGAAGCATCATATCATTAATAATATTTGGTAAGTATCATGATAAATTATTAAAGAGGACTAAATGAAAATTTATATTGGTGCAGATCATGCGGGATTTGAACTTAAAAAAAAATTAAAATATTTTCTTAAAAGATTAAAATATAATGTTATTGATTTGGGAAATAAAGAATTTAATAAAGACGATGACTATCCAATATTTGCTGGAAGAGTAGCTTTGAAAGTTGCAAAAGAAAAGAATTCTTTGGGTATTTTAATTTGTGGTTCTGGCCAAGGAGTTTGTATTGCTGCTAATAAAGTAAAAGGAGTTAGGGCTGCTTTATGTGAGCACATTAAAGATGCATTTACGGCTAGGAATGATGATGATTGTAATGTGCTTTGTTTACAAGCTAGAGGAATAAGTTTGAATGAAAATAAGAAAGTTGTTAAGAAATTTTTAGAAACTGAATTTGAAGATAATACTAGAAGAAAAAGGAGAAAATTAGAAATTAAGAGATTAGAATGAAAGCTCTATTAACGTAACATTTAAATAAAAAATGAAACAACAAATAATCCCTACATTGATTTCCAATAATCAAAAAGAATTAGATTTTTTATTAGATAAATATTATAAAAAGTTTAAATTATTTCAAGTTGATGTTATGGATGGGAAATTTGTTAATAATAAAAGTAATTGGTTTAAATTTAAGTTGAATAAAAAATTTAAATATGAAGCGCACTTAATGGTTAATAATCCAGAAGAATGGATTAAGAAAAACTATAAACAATTTGATGTTTTAATTCCTAACTTTGAAAAAGTCATAAACCCATTAAAATTAATTAAATTTGTTAAAAGTAAAAAAAAGAAAATTGGATTTGCTTTGAATCCAGAAACAAGCATCATGCATTTACAACCCTACTTAAAACAAATAGATAGAGTATTAATATTAACAGTACATCCAGGACAGTATGGTGCTGAATTCTTACCTGAAACTTTAGAAAAAATAAAAATGTTAAGAATGGATTTTAAAAAAGATATAGAAGTAGATGGTCATATTAATCCTAAAAATATAATATTATGTAATAAAGCAGGAGCTAATTTATTTGCAGTTGGTTCTTATCTTAAAGATAGTAAAGATTTAAATAAGTCAGTAAGAGAATTGAAAGGAAGTTTAAAGTGATTTATACAAAAGAGTTGAAGAATATAGCAAATAATCTTAGAAGACTTTCTTTAATTTCTACAAGTAAAGCTGGTTCTGGTCATCCAACTTCATGTTTAAGCTGTGCAGAAATAATGTCTGTACTTTTTTTTCATGAAATGAAATACGATGTAAAGAATTCTTTTAATCCAGATAATGATGAATTTATTTTAAGTAAGGGACATGCAGCGCCAATACTTTATGCTTCTTTGTTTACTGCAGGTTGTGTTAAAGATGATCTAAATAAATTAAGAGTTTTTGGTAGTAAATATGAAGGGCACCCATTACCAAATACATTAAATTGGATTAAAGTTGCTACTGGTTCTTTAGGTCAAGGCTTATCAATTGGAGTTGGAATGGCTTTAGCTTCTAAAATACAAAAAAGAAATTTTAAAACTTATGTTTTATTAGGCGATAGTGAATGTACTGAAGGTTCTATATACGAAGCATTACAATTAGGAAGTTTTTACAAATTAAATAATTTAGTTGCTCTTGTTGATGTTAATAGACTTGGACAAAGCGGAGAGACAATGTTAGGACATAAGACTAATATTTACAAAAGAAGATTTGAAAGCTTTGGATGGAATGCAATTGTTGTGGATGGGCATGATGTAAAAGGGATTATTAATGCATTAGATCGAGCCAGAAAAGAAAAATTAAAACCAACTATGATAATTGCTAAGACTATCAAAGGCAAAGGAGTTTCTTTTTTAGAAAATAAAGAAGGTTGGCATGGTAAAACATTGAATCAAGAATTATTAAACAAAGCTTTAGAAGAAATACCTGAAAATAAATTATTAAAGATAAATATTATTAAACCCAAACCCATTAAAATTAATTTTAAAGTTTTTAATAAACAAATTATTACTAATTACTCTGAGAAAGATTTAGTTGCTACAAGAGAAGCTTATGGAAAGGCTTTAGTCAAATTAGCTAGTAATAATGATTTTATTATTGCTACTGATGGAGAAACTAAAAATTCTACATTTGCTGAAGAATTATTAAAATATAAACCTGAAAGATATATTGAGGCTTATATTGCAGAACAAAATATGGTTGGAATGGCTCTAGGTTTAAGCAAGAAAGGATTTAATATATTTGCTTCCAGTTTTGCCTCATTCTTAACTTCAAGAGCACATGATCAAATAAGAATGGCTGCTTTATCTGATGCTAATTTTACTTTAGTTGGTTCTCATGCTGGAATTTCTATTGGAGAAGATGGACCATCACAAATGGCATTAGAAGATATTTCGATAATGAGGGCGTTACCAAATTCTATTGTTCTTTATCCTTCTGATGCAGTTTCTACTGAAAAATTAGTTGAATTAGCTTCCAATACTAAAGGTTTAAAATATATTAGAACTACAAGAGGCAAGACACCTATAATCTATAGTAATAATGATTTTTTTAGAGTTGGAGATTTTAAAATTGTTCAATCTTCAAATAAGGATCAAGTTGTTGTCGTTGGTGCTGGAATAACATTACATGAAGCAATTAAAGCTTATAAAATTTTGAAGAAAGAAGGAGTTAATATTGCTGTTATAGATTGTTATTGTATAAAACCTTTTGATGGAAATAAATTCTTAAATTTTGTTAAGAAGAGTGGAAATAAAGTTATTGTTGTTGAAGATCATTATAGAGCTGGTGGAATTGGAGAGATGCTTTCTTATGAACTTAAGAATTCTAATATTGAAATCAAATATTTGAATGTAAATAAATTTCCTCATTCTGGAAAACCTCAAGAATTATTAGATAACTATAGAATTAATTTTAAGGCTATTATAGATGCTGTGAGAGAACTAAGATAAAGTTTATATATTCTTTAATATGTATATTATTTAAAAGATTGGTGAAAAATGAAGATATTCCTTGATACTGCTAACGTTGATGAAATAAGAAAAGGATTTTCTACAGGTTTAATAGATGGGGTAACTACAAATCCAAGCTTAGCTGCTAAAGAAGAAAGAAATTTTGATGAAGTTGTTAAAGAAATTTTAAATATTTTTAAAGGATCAAATGGTGTTGTAAATTTAGAAGTTATAAGTGAAAAAGCTGAAGATATGGTTCAAGAAGGTTTGAAACTAGCTAAACTTTCTAATAATATTGTTGTTAAAATCCCTTGCACCATAGAAGGATTAAAAGCTTGTAAAGAATTATCTAACAAAAAAATAAGAGTTAATATTACTTTATGTTTCAGTTCTAGTCAAGCATTATTAGCTGCTAAAGCAGGAGCCTATTTTATTAGCCCATTTATTGGTAGATTATATGATATAAATCAAGATGGTATGCAATTAATTAAAGAAATTAAAGAAATTTACGAACATTACAACTTTAAAACACAAATACTAGTTGCTAGCATACGTTTACCTAGGCAAGTCGTTGATGCTGCATTAATTGGTGCTGATGTTGTTACTATGCCTTATAATGTCTATGAAAGATTAATAAAACACCCTTTAACTGATAGTGGTTTAAGAACATTCTTAGATGATTGGTATAATTATAAAGTTAATTTAAAAAAATAAAATGCAAAAACATAATGATTTTAATCTTGTAATTTTTGGAGCTACTGGGAATTTAACAAATATGAAATTAATTCCTTCTTTGTATTCTCTCTATATTAAAAAAGTTTTAGATAATAATTTTATGATAACTTGTATTGCTAGAAAAGAATTTACGAAAGAAGAACATTTAGATATTGCTAAGAGATATGTTAAAAAAAATAAATCTTTTACTGAAAATTCTTGGAAGAAATTCTCAGAACACTTTTTTTATTATCAATCAGATTTTTACAATCATTATAAGATGTGTTTATTAAATAATTCTTTAGAATATCAAGAAAATATTCGTAATCTAAAACATAATAGAATCTATTATCTTGCTACTATCTCTGATAATTTTGTTCCAATAGTAGAAATGCTTGAGAAGTGTTTATTATATAAAAAAGATAATTGCTGGAAGAGAATAATTTTTGAAAAACCTTTTGGAAATGATTTGAAAAGTGCTATTAAAATTAATAATGTTGTTACTAAAGTTTTTAATGAAAGTTCGATATTTAGAATTGATCATTATTTGGGAAAGGGGACTATAGAAAATATAATTATTTTTAGGTTTACTAATGCTATATTTGAGCCAATATGGAATAATAAATATATAGAAGAGATTCAAATTAAAATTGATGAATCAATTGGTATAGAAGAAAGAGGAGCTTATTATGATAAAAGTGGAGCTATAAGGGATATGATACAAAATCATATTTTACAGATTTTATCTTTAATTACAATGGACTGTCCTGGAAGTATTAATTCAGACTTAATAAAAAAAGAAAAATTTAAGATTTTAAACAATATAAAAGTTGAAGATGTAGCAATTGGACAATACAAAGGATATACAAAAGAAAAAGGAATAGATCATAAATCTAAAAGAGAAACATTTGCTGCTTTAAAATTATTTATTAATGATTCTAGATGGAAGGGCGTTCCAATATATATTAGAACTGGTAAAATGTTGAAAGAAAGAATATCTGAAGTTTATATTAAATTTAAAGATTTAAGATGTTTTAATGATAAAAAATTAAATTTTAGTTCTAATGAGCTTATAATACAAATACAACCTGAGAACCATATTTTTACTTATATAAATACTAAGAAGCCTGGATTAGATATTAAAATAGACAAGGTTAAAATGGACTTTTGTTATGAATGTGTATATGGAGAAAATACTTCTGAATCTTATGAAAAATTATTAATTGATGTTTTAAATAATGATCATACATTATTTACTAGTTTTGAAGAAATTAAAGCTGCTTGGAAAATTGTTGATCCTTTAGTTAATGCTGTGGATAAAGGCAAGATTAAAGTTAAAAAATATAAGAAAGGATCTTCTGGTCCTTTAAATTCTGAAGAATTAATTAAAAAAGATAATAGAACATGGTATTAATATTTATCTTAAATATTTGTTGAACCATTCTAATGTATTGTTGAATAATTCTTCTTCTGATCCTAATTCATCAAAAGTGTGGCTTGCATTTTTTATAATATAAAAATTTCTCGGAACTGTAGACTTAACAGAATCGTACCACCTCTTACAAGACTTTACTAATTTTGCTTTTCCTGCTACAATAATACTAAATGGTATGGTAGAATTAATAAGTTTATTTTTTAATGACTCTTTAATCTTTCCTGCTTCTTTAATCATATGATTTCCAATAATTATCTCTGTGCCCCAATCAGCAATTGTCAAACCTTTAACTTTTTTAAAATCATCACTATTTAGCATTGAACTAAGATTTTTAAATGATGGATCCCAAAATGCCATTACATCATAATTTTTAATATTTGACAC
>CAYJSR010000058.1:0-5659 GCA_964373095.1 Candidatus Woesearchaeota archaeon | reverse complement strand
CAATAATATGTGACTTAGGAGATGTTTATTTAAGGGGATTTATGGGGTGTGAACCATTTTTAGGATCAGAACTAAATATTCCTGCTGATAAGATTAGGAAATTACTTAGAGAAGATAATGCATTAATTAATCTTTTTGAAGGTAAAATATCTGAAGAAGAATATTGGGATAATATAATAAAAAAGAATAATTGGAATATTAATAAAAGTATTTTAATGGATTTAACTCGTAATTATTTTACTGAAATAGAAGGGACAAGAGAAATAATAGAGAGTTTAAAAAGATCAGGATTTAAATTAGGATTATTGTCAGTTCATACTAAAGAATGGATAGATTATTGTGAAAAGAAGTTTGATTATCATAAATTATTTAATTCAACATGTTATTCATTCGAAATAGGAATTAGGAAACCAGATAAACGAGCATATAAAAAGATATTAGAAAAATTGCAAGTTAAATCAACCGAATGTTTATTTATTGATGATAAAATAAAGAATATAAAAGCAGCAGAAGAATTAGAAATAACTGGAATATTATTTAAAGATGCAGCTCAATTAAAAGTAGATTTAAAAAATTTATCAATATTATAACTAAATAATAAGCCAATTAAGTATCTATAACTTAATTATTTAATAAACATTATTTAGATAATCTATTAATTTACAATATCTAAGTGATATTATAAGATGTTTCTTCAAATTTATCAATATTTCAAATTATCTTAAAGAAACATAACCATTAACTACACCATTCCTAGAAAGCACAATCTGCCAAAGTTGATTTCTTCTAGATCTAAATGAACCCGCACAAGATAATAAATAGTATTTCCACATTCTATAAAATCTATCACCATATTTATCTTTTAGCTCACTAAAATTTTTACTAAAATTATTAAACCAAGCCATTAAAGTTTTATCATAATCACTACTAAAGTTATGCCAATCTTCCATAACAAATAAATCTTCTATAGACTCTGCAATCTGTTTTATAGAAGGAAGCATTGAATTAGGAAAGATATATTTAGCAATCCAAGGATCAGTAAATGTTACAGATTTATTTCCACCAATAGTATGCAATAAAAATAAACCATCATCTTTCAAACACCTATGAGCCACTTTCATATAAGTTAAATAGTTTTTATAGCCTACATGTTCAAACATTCCCAGTGATACTATCCTATCAAATTTCTCATTTAAATCTCTATAATCTTTAAGTCGAATTTTAACAGGCAAACCCTTACATAATATTTTAGCAAGTTTAACTTGTTCTTTAGA
The DNA here is from genome assembly GCA_964373095.1 of Candidatus Woesearchaeota archaeon. Classification (GTDB taxonomy): domain Archaea; phylum Nanobdellota; class Nanobdellia; order SCGC-AAA011-G17; family GW2011-AR18; genus CAYJSR01. The sequence goes on along the minus strand of CAYJSR010000058.1, from coordinate 4,385 downwards.
AACAGTAATTCCAACAACATTAACTTTATATTTTTCAGCAGCAAACTTTGCAAAACCACCCCAACCACAACCAATATCTAAAACTTTCATTCCAGGTTTTAATCCTATTTTTCTACAAACTAAATCTAATTTTTCCTCTTGTGATTCATCCAGAGTTTTAGAATTTTTCCAATAACCACAAGTATAAGTCATTCTCTTATCAAGCATAAAAGTATAAAGATCATTTCCAATATCATAATGTTTTTCACCAATAATATGAGCCTTAGATTTTCTCTGACTATTAAGTATTTTAGCACCAAGATATTTAAGAATCAAATTTAGTTTAGGTTTTATCTTTTTGTCTAAAGAAGCCTTAAATATTTTATTAAAGAATTCATCTATTCTATTACAATCCCACCACCCATCCATATAAGATTCTCCCAAACCTAAAGAACCATGGCTTAAAACTCTAGAGTAAAACTTTTCATTATTAACTTTAAGATCCCAAGACCTATTTCCATTTATTTTTATATCTGCAAGACTTAGAATTTCTTGTGCAGTTGCTCTTAAACTAGTCATAAATAATTAGATAATGCAAGACTTATAAATATTTCCAATTATTCTGAAAGATTTTCAATAATTTATCAGATTATAATATTAACTTAAGGAAAATATTGATATTATGAATAATAAATTTTATTTAGATACTTCAATTTGGTTGGATTATTATGAGAAAAGAAGTATCAACTCAATAAAGTTAATTTTAAAGATTATTAATGAATGTGCAACTATAATATATTCAGATTATAGTATAAAAGAACTTAGGAAGTTAGGATACTTAGATAGTGAGATAATGACAATATTTAATATAACTGATGATATTATTTTAAAAAGAGTTCATTTAGTGAGGAATGAATTAGAAATGGCAAAGAGATTGTCAAGGCAGATGAATGTATCATTTGGAGATGCAATCCATGCAATACTAGCAAATAATCATGAAGCAATATTGGTTTCAAGAGATAAAGATTTTAAAAGATTAAGATATCTCATAAGAGTTAAGTCTCCAGAAGAACTAATCACTTAAATCAACATTAAACTCTTTAGCCAATTCTTTAGCAACTTCTTCTCTTGCCTTATGTAATTGTTCATCTGTTGTCTTTATTTTAGAAGCCCCATAATATCTTAAAAAGTGATTCTTAGCTTTCTTCTTCTGTTTATCATGAAGTTTTTCATATAAATCATTTTTAGGTAAATCCTTACTCAAATTGTTTATTTCAGTATTCATCAGATTACATTAATCTAAGGTTTTAAATAGCTTATGGTTAATTTTTTGAAAATATTTCAAAAGAAATTACTCAATTTAAATTGTTTATTTAATTTATCTAATAATTTACTTTCTTTAAATTGAGCATTTATATCATATCTAAATTTATTAATTATAATATCTCTAGCAAAGTTCAACATGTCTTTCTTATTATCAAATTCATAAATATCAGAACTTAAAGTTTTTCTAACTGCTTGTCTTACAACAAATACTCCTAAAGGCATTGAATATTCAGAAGTAACATAACGAAGCAATAAACAACTAGCCTGATTTTTTAATTTTTTTAATTCTTCTAATAGGCTTAATCTTGCAGCATAATAACCTCCGACAGTATTATCTGCATAGTCTTTTCTACCATAATAATCTTCATAGTCTGTGGTAGTATAAATTTCCATATCTAGTCTAGTTAGATTATCTGGTAAAGAACTTTCAAATAATTCATAACTAAAAACATCTGGAAACATAAGTATCAAATAATAATTTCCTAAATAGTTTCCAAAATATAGTCTATGATTTTCTATTGAACTAAAATTCTTAATTTCCTTTATATATTCTTTTCCTAAAGTATCATCAGTTGCAGTAATGCTCCACTTAGTTGGAACTAATTTTCTATTATATTTCAAACCCATAATACCAATACTAAGTAATTGACTTAACTGATATTCGGGAATTCCTTTATTGCTCAATAATTTTAATGCATCACTGGCTTTTAAATCAGAATCATTAAAAACTTTCTCAATTTTAGGTTCTAGTCTTATATTATCTAAAGCTTCAATTCTTTGTATTTCTCCTCCAGGACCAAAAGGTAAGTGTATATTGTCCATATTAATTTTAGGAATTAGTTTTTTCTTTAACTCAACTTCAATACTAGTAGTTTTATTGCTCATTGCAATTTCTTGAGCTAATTCTAAGAATTTATTATTTGTTCTAACATCAAAGATTCCAGTTTTCTTTCTAGCATTAATTAAATTAGCTCTCAAATCAACTATTCTTTTTATATCATAATTTTTATTATACCAATGATAAGGATTATCGTACTTCCAAGCTTCTTCTTTATTGCCTATTGGACTTAAAACACCAACATTCGCTATTTTATTATCCATAAATTTACTTCCAACAAAAACAGTAGGTGGGGTATTCCCTAAAAATTCTTTATCTACTAAATCAAAAGCTTTTATTTTTATATCTTTAATCCAAGGACTCTTAGTTTTTATCATAACCATCAATATAGAATGTTCTAAAAGTTTAAATAGATATATCAATAACAATCTATATGTCTTTAGATAGATCATTAAAAACTTCTTTCGGGAATATAAGTAAATTATATGATACGATTAGGCCCAGTTATCCAGATGAACTAATAAAAGATATAATAAAAGTCTCAAAGATTAAAAATAATTCAAGAATTCTAGATATTGGTTGTGGTAGCGGGAAAGCAACAATTCTATTTACAAATAGAGGCTATAAAAATATTCTAGGATTAGATATTAGTAAAGAATTAATAGAAATAGCAAAAAATAATTTACCATTAGAAATAAATTATATAATTGATTCATTTGAGGATTATCAATTTAAAGAAAACTTCTTTGATTTAATAATATCAGCTCAAGCATTCCATTGGTTAGATCAGAAGTTAGCTTATAAAAAATGTTATGAAATATTAAAACCAAATGGAACTTTAACACTATTCTGGAATTTCCCAGATTATAATAAAAATAAACTTATGCGATCAATTCTATCTTTGTCTAAAAAATATTGCCCCAAATTTCCTGAAGATATTTCAGATACAGAAAAATATATTTCAAGGTTAAAACCGCATTTTAAATCAATAAATATAAGAAAGTATACAATGACTTTAAGTTATTCAAAAAAAGAATACTTAAATCTTATTAACACCTTTTCTTGGGTAAGTTCTCTTGATGAAGAAAAAAAAGCAGAATTATTTAAAGAAATTAATTTAGTCTTTAATAAAGTAAAAGAACCGATAAAAAGAACTTACAATTCTACATTAATAATTGTCAGAAAATAATTATTTCTCAAATTCTAATAATTTTCCAGATTGAATCTCAATATAATCAGCCTTTCTTAAATTAGCAATTTGTTTTCTATTTAATATTTTATAATGTTTAACTTTAATTAAGTATTCAGGTATAAACCAAACATCTTTTTCAGAAGTAATCCAATTTAACTTATCAAATCGAGATAAATCAACAGGTAAAGAATAACTTCTCAATGTTTTATTACCAGTATCTGTAAAATATTCATGAAAATAACTCATTACTAATTCTCTTATATTCTTATAAATTGGTTCTCTATATCTCAAAACTGCATGATTCGTTTTACTTATTGCACCATAATAACCATTAACTTTAAACAAAGCAACAACATGATCAAAATCAGAATCAATAGAAGTTAAATCCAATATCAAAGGTTTATGCCCATTAAGTCTCAATGTTAAAGCTGCTAGTAATGCGCCTTCAATACAATGTGCTTTATTAAGTTTCAAGACCATTCTAGGAGAAAAACAAGTATCACCTTTTTCTTCAAAGTTTATGGGTATTTTATTTATGAAATCTTGTATTTTCTTAGGAGTTTTTAATTTTTTAAGAACTTTCAACTCTTCTTTATTCAATCCAAACATAAAATAATTAGTTAAAAGTGAATTAAAAGCTTTACTAATTATAAACATTGAAAAATCTTCAACAATTATAGAACATTTTCAAAGAAAACACAATAATACAAATAAAGAATTATATCTTATCACTACAATGGACTTTAGTGAGATAGTTAAAAATAAATTAGTAGGATATAAAAAAGACGAAATAATTATAACTGAACATGCAACAATACAAGCTTTATTTAGGTGCATAAGTCTAGAAGAGATAAAAGAAAACATTATATATCCAAAGAGATTAAGTATTGCTATAAAACAAGAGGCATTGAATATTAATGAAGAAAAATATGATTGCTATTTTGGTTACAATGACTTCTTGTGTCACAGATATATTATAATAATAAATAAGAGTTGTATAGTATGCACAGTAATAAAGATAAATAGAAGATGGATGGAGATAGCTAAGAA
>CAYJSR010000057.1:0-5731 GCA_964373095.1 Candidatus Woesearchaeota archaeon | reverse complement strand
TAATTCCAAAACTATTATTGATTAAGAATGCTAAACCAATTAAAAGACCAACAATAATCAAAGGCACTAAGAATATAGATAACTTAATCATATTTATTTTAAATATTAACAAAGCATATTTTTTAACCCCAAGCCAAACGTCTTTATATACTGCTTTCTTAGCAGCCGCTATAGAATAAAGCAACCCAAGATACATAGACTCTATAAATGAGCTTAAACATATCAATAAAAATAAATCAATTAAACCAGCGATAACTACGCCAACAATAAAACTAAATAAATTTACATCAGGATTTAATCCAGCTACAAAAAATAAAGCAACTTCTAATACTATAACTAAAACAAAAGCGATTATAGCTATTAAAGCAAAAACAAGAGGTAAGAAAATAATAAGATTCTTTTTTAGATCATTCCAGCTCTTCTTTAATAATAAGCCATACTTAACTTCCACAATCTTTTATCATAATATAGGCTTATTAAGCTTTTTATTACCTGGTAGCACCAAAAGACTTAAATATAAACTTTCCCAGAAAACCAGATATAATAATCAAAAAGGAGGTTCAAAAATGGGTATGGATACCAATACAGCGCAAACTATAGTTAAAGTAATAGCAGTTCTTTATTGGATTGGAGCATTCTTTAGTATCATTGGAGGATTAGGATTGCTTCTTGGTGGGGGTGCACTTGGCTTTGCACTTGGCGCTTTAGGCGGAGGACTGTTAGGCGGTTTTTTAGTAGCAATGGGCGTAGTATTTCTAGTGATTGGAGTATTAGAAATATTTGTAGGTTTAGGTCTATGGAGATTAAAAAGCTGGGCTAGAATTGTGGCAATAGTTCTTGGAGTTCTAGGAGTAATAAGTGGAGTAATAAGTTTACCACTGGGTATATTAACATTAATAATAAGTGGTGGTATTGTTTATTTCCTAGCATTCAATGACGAAGTTAAAGGCCTGTTTAAATAAACAGCCTTTCTTTTTTCTTTTTTATTTTAGTCTAAATAATTCTGTCAAGTTTATTTCCAAAGCAACAACAGGCATATCTAATTCAAAATTGTCTAGAACAGCAGGATTTATCTCTCCAATGTAAGCAATATCAACATCTCTAATACTTACTCTTCCAACCCTTCCATCAATGAAACTATTATGTTCAGTTTCTTTTATATTATACTTAAAATTCAAAGCTCTTGCAAGAACATCTAAAATTTGTTTTATTTCTGTAAAGTTAGCATTAGTATGACATAAAACAATGCATAGTCTAGTGGCCTCTGCAACACCCGTCTCAGTATTTTCTTGATATTTGAAAATATTTCCGTAACCAAATATATTTTGAGGATATTCATTATGCTTGTTTTCTTTTAATATTTGCATTAAACTAGGAATAACCCAGGCCCTTAATGTATTATATTCCTCGCTTAATGGGTTAGCTATCTCAACGCATTTCAAATTCGTATTCATCTTTGTTGTTTGTATTTCTTTATTTATCAAATTGTAAGTATGAACTTCTAATAACCATAAACCCACTAAAACATTTGCAACTTTTCTTTTAAAAACTTCAAACTTGCTTTCTTCTCCTATTGTTGCCACATTTGGTATTTCTTCTTTTAAATTATCATAACCATAAGCTATTGCAACATCTTCAGCCAAATCAATCTGATGTAATATATCTGCTCTATATGCAGGAACTAAAGCAATTATTTCTTTTCCCTTCTTCTTTGTCCCATATCCCATTTTTTCTAATAACCTAGAAACTTCAAAAGATTTTAATTCTAATCCAATTCTTTTGTTAATATAATCAACATCAACTTTCACTTCTTCAGGCTTTAAATTTGGAGTATTGTAAGTTTTATTTCCATAAACTAATTTTACATTGTAAATTCTTCCACCCATATCAGCCAGAGAAGTAACTAATATATTCAAAGCAGTATTTATTACATTAAGATCTGTTCCAGTAACTTCAACAAATACGTCTATTGTGTCTTCTGTTATTTTGCCAAGATCATGAGAATTTATTATTGGTGGCAGGGACATGATATTATTTTTAGCATCTACAAATATTGGGTATTTCTTCCAGTTTGCAACAATATGTTTATACTCTCTTCCTTTTGGATGTAGTTCTAATATCTCTCTTCCTGAAATAGACCTGGGAAATTCTAAAGGTCTAAAATTAATTTTATCTGGTAGTTCACTTGTAAATTTAATTGGGAATCTTATTTTGTCTAAAGGATATAATCCAATTCCCCCCTTTTTTCTATTTCTTAAAAAAGTTATATCTAATTTATCTTGCAGTTGTATCATTTCTTTTATTTTTTTATCATCAAATCTTAATCCTTTCACAACAGCAGCAACAGCATAAGGCCAGTCGCTTACAGTTCCTTCAACGTTTAAAACATAGCTTGATTGATGAACTTTATATTGCTTTAATCCTTTTTTAGTTCCTAAAAATGTAGAAACAGCCCTTGCAAGCCCATATTCACTTAGTAAGTCTGGTCTATTTGGGAATACTTCAACAACAATTTCATTTTCCGTTACATTTTCTACACTTACTCCCATCATAGATATTTTTTCTTCAATAGCTTCATCTGTTAATTTCTTTTCAATTAATTTCAAGAATTCTTTTTTGTTAACATTTATTGTTGGCATTCTACATCAAAAACTCCTTCATTTCTCTTAATTTTTTTAAATCATTTTTGTAAACATCTCTTAAATCACTAATTCCAAAATAATTTGTAACTATTCTTTCTATACCCAAACCCCAGGCTAAAACAGGGCATTCAAACCCAAGTAAAGGTTTAGTTACCTCTGGTCTGAATATTCCTGCACCGCCAACTTCAACCCATTCACGTTTTATTGGATTATAAGCAAAAATTTCACATCCAGGTTCCACATAACCAAAAAAGCTAGGTTTTATTTTCACATCAGTATATCCCATCTTTCTAAAGAACTCTTTTAAGTATCCTTTCAAATGTCTTAAATTGGCATTAGGATCAATAACGATTCCATCTACTTGATAAAATTCAAATAAATGCTTCCAATCTAGAGCTTCATTTCTATAAACTTTTCCAACGTTAAAAAACTTAGCAGGTAAATCTTCTTTTTTTAGTTTAGACAATGTCTGAGCACTTAAAACAGTTGTATGTGTTCTAAGTAAAACTTGTTTTGCTATATCTGTTTTCCATTCACCGCCCCAGCCCTTACTTCCAGTAAACCAGCCATTATCATGAACCTTCTTTATTTTATTTGCTAACTCTTCAGGAATTTTCCCTTTCAATATCGTTCCTTTATTGCCCACGAAGAAAGTATCTTGCATTTCTCTAGCTGGGTGATCTTGAGGAACAAATAAAGCATCTAAATCCCAAAATGAAGTTTGAACTATATTTCCACTCATCTCTTTAAATCCAAGATCAAGCCAAACCCTTTTCACATATTCAATAGATTGATCAACAAAATGTCTTCTTCCTCTATTTATTATTGGTACTTCAGCTTTAATATCATAAGCTCTGAATCTCTTTTTCTTCCATTCTTTATTTCTTAAAATTTCAGGAGTTATAGTTTCTAATATATTTGTATCTATTTTTTGTTTTGTTAGTTCTTTTCCTAAATCTGTTAAAATTACAGAACGTTCATTTTTAATATCAGTAGTTATTAACCCCCTATTTCTTAATTCATTAAAAGCAAATCTTTCTGTATCATTTAAAGCATCAAAATTTAATTTATTATTTATTAATCTATTAAATAATTCTTCTTCAGGTGTTTTTTTACTAACTAATTTCTTTCCATTTTCATTTAATTTAATTCTTAGAACTTTGTCTTTGCTTACTTCAATTACCGCCTTTCTTTTTAGCAATCCAATTATAGCATTTAACTCATTATCATTTAATTTTGTTTTTTTCTTTAATTCATCTAAACTTATTTCATTTTCACTTAAATTTTTTAAAACAATTCTTTCAGGCAATTCTTTGTATACTCTTGCTTTATCTGTCAATGATACTATCTTTCTTTCTTTTATTTCTACTTTAACAGCACCTTTATTTTCTAGCCATTGCAAGGCCCTAAGAACTTCTACCTCTTGCATTCCAGAATTCCTGGCTAAATCATTAATATTTGTATACTTATCTAAATAAGGTATTAGCTTTCTCTCCAAAGAATGGAGTGTATTTACAATCCCCTTTAAGTCCATAACTTTAGTTAAAAATAGATCCTTATAAACTTTATTCCCTTACTTCACTTCAACTTTTCCTTTCATTGAAGGATGAATACCACAAGAATACTTGAATTCTCCTTTTTCATTAAATGTAAAGCTAAATTCATCTCCTTTATTTAATACTGGACTTTGAACTAAACCTTCTATCGAAACAGTATGTGCAACATCATCATTGTTCTTCCATACAACTGTTGTTCCTTGATTTACTTTAAGATCATTTGGAGTAAAAGCAAAATTGCTTATGATAACAACCGCGCCAACATTATTATCATTAACAGGAACTTGTGTTTGTTCTGGTCTGTACGCTGCAGTGCATCCAGTTAATATTATAGAGATAATTAATATTAGTAATAAACTCTTTTTTATCATAGACAATTTAGATTAGTTCTTGTTTAAATAATTTACTGATTAAGAAATTTATTTTCCCAATGCTTCTGCAAGAACAAACTCAAGACTTGGTTTAGGTCTAGCTAAAAGTTTTGCTCTATTTAGTTCCAATCTTCCAATTTCTGCATCTATTTCATCATGGCCTAAAGCTATGGCTCTATGAAATCCTTCAATTGCAGCCTCATAAAAAGACCTTACTCTATTATATTGTTCCCCGTCTAAAGCAGTCATTCCTTGAACAACAATAATATTTGAAGAACAAAAACTTTGAACTAAATTATGTCCATGAGGAAAAGGTAAAACTTTAGTATTATTTGGTATAACATCAGGAGTGTAATTAGGATATTCCCTCCCATCCAATTCTCCTATTGGTTTTAGTGCATTTAAACCAGGAAAAAATCCAGTAGGGCCAATATAAATAAAATTTTTTTCATCAGTAAGATAAGGTCCGCCACTTGTTTGGTATAATCTATATGATTCTTTTTCCATAGTTTACTTCCTTTCCCAAAGAGTATCAAACATTGTTTTCAAAGCTTGTGAAAAGAATGGAGTATTTACCCAAATACCAACATCAGAACTTTCATGCACATCCTTATCATGACTTACCATAAATACCAGCTCTTTTCCGTCTACAATAACAAATCTAGCATTAACATCAACATCTTTTACATCAGCTATTTCCTTTAATTCATCAGCAGCTTCCTTAGCTTTATCAGATTTCAATGGTGCAGCAATCTTTATTTTAACCTTCTTATTGCTTGCCTTTCTTAATGTACTTTTCATATACTCTAGTTTTCTTACTAAGCCTTCTGTTGTAGTAGCAATAACAACCTCTTTCTCAGCATTACTAATTAAATTTAAAATATGATCATAAATATTATTTCTGCCTTTAAAACTTCCAGCAATTGAACTCGGATCAACATGAACAACGCCTTGTTTAAATAACAAGCTCAATTCATCAAATACATCTGTTCCCTGTACATCTTCTATAGATTTTATCTGAGCCTCAGCTCTTTCTTGTAGACTCTTCTTTACTCTTTTTACAATTTCAGAAGGAGCAACAGCCAGGTACTTTATTGGTCTTCCAAGCTTCATTATAATAAATCCTTTCTTCTCTAAACTCTCTAAAACATCATAACTTCTT
>CAYJSR010000056.1:1784-5780 GCA_964373095.1 Candidatus Woesearchaeota archaeon | reverse complement strand
CTAATTCTATATTATTACCTGCTTCCCAGGTAGTTTTCCCAATAACTTGCATAAATTCTAAAGTTTTATTACTAACTTTATCAAATTCATCAACATCGCTAGTTAAACAAGCATAAACTATTCTATCAATAGCCGGTGCATCGCTAATTATATAATTTCTAAATAAACGATCATCTGCTTCTCTTTTATTATAAAAAATTATATTTCTACCTTCATACCTGCCAACATTACCAACCATGTTAGTTAAGGCCATACTTCTTCCATCTGAGTTAGTTTCATTTTCATCTTGAAAATAGTCAGGAGTTCTATGTCCAATCAATAATGTTTTTTTCATTTTTATCTTTCTAATTGATATCTTAGCATTTCTGTAAGTCCGTCTCTTTCTTGCTGGGTCATAGTTCTTGTATTCTCTGTTACAAGCCAGGCATCATTTGGTTTTACGCCATCTGCAAGAAGATGTTTCCATTGTTTTCTAGAACTAAAACCAAGGCTTTGTACATAAAATAAACCCATACCGTCAAGTCTATTGTTATCAACAATTAATGCTTCATCTACAACATTATCTCCATTTAGATCATACCCAGTAACAGTTCTTCTTGCCTCAAACATATGGTCTCTTTCAACGTAATTAGTTATCCTGCATGAATATACTGGTCTGCCTCTACCTATTTCTATTGGACTTGTATCTATTTTATTAGATGAGCAAGCACTTAATCCAATCAATGCTACCAATCCTAATGTTGTTATTGTTTTCTTTATCATTTTATCTCCTTAATTTATATGTTCTTACTTCAGTCCATCCCCTTTCATTGTATCCCGCGTAATTTCCTATGTCCCCATTTGATTTTTCGCACAATACATAACTTATTCTTCCACGATTATCAATACTCAATACTCTTGAACAGGTATTAGGCAAGATTACTGTGTTATCAAAACTATAAACTATTTTTCCAGTTTTAAGTATTATTTTACAAGCGCCCAGCACTAAAGGCAAACTTGCTACCAATGCACATAATGTTTTTTTCATTTTAGTCTTCTCCAAATTCTTTCTTAGCTTTATTATAACCAATATTTTTTCCCACATAATAACTAAGTCCAGTTGTTATATTCATAAAGCCATGATTTGCTTCTCTCATATCATTAGAAGCAATGCCATGAACCATACGATAAGTACCAGCACACAATAAAGCCGCCATAAGACCATCAAAAATAAATTGTTTTATCTTTAATGATTTTAAATTTACTCTGTTTTCCAATGAATTGTTTTGATTGTCCATTTTTATTTCTCTCCATACATTCTTTTGCCAACATGTTTTCCCATTCCATAAACCAAGCCAACACCAAAAGGGATCCAACCATGATTTGCCAAATTATCATTTCCAGCTAAAGTACCATATACTAACATTACACCACCAGTTATGCTGGCAAGGTTTATACCTATGTCAGTAAGCATCCAGCCTACCCCTACTTTGTTTATTCTTTCTTCCAATGGCCTATTTCTAAATTGTGTCATTTTTCTCTCCAATTTAATTGTTTATACCATTTAGTAGTAGTTGTATTATATAAAACTATTTTAGTAAAAATTTTAACAAAATACAATGGATATATAAATAACAACATTATATTAAAAATATGCCTAAAATAAAACTAGACATAAAAAACCTTAATCTAATAAAAGAACTAGAAAAAGACAGCCGTAATCCTCTATCAATAATAGCTAAAAATATTAAAACAAGCAAGGAAGTAGCACATTATAGGTTCAATAAATTAGCAGAATCAGGTTTAATAAAAAGATTTGATACAATAGTAGATTACTTTGCCTTAGGTTATAATTATTACAGATTAATTATCAATCTTCAAAACCTAAAATATGAAATAAGAAAAAATATTATCAAAGATTTAAGAAAAGAGAAAAGAATAGATCTTAATATTTACTTATCAAGCGACTGGGATTTAGAGATCAATTTTTGGGTTAAGTATTCTTCGGAATTCTATGAATTTTATAATAATTTAATAAATAAATATGCAGAATTCATAAATGAAAAAGAGATATATATTATAACTAAAACTTATATAGCAAGCCATAGCTATTTGCACAATAATAATAAAGTAATAACTTTAGGTGAAACAAAAGAACTAAAATCAATAGATGAAATAGATGAAAAAATAATAGAAGAATTAGAAATAAATCCTATTGAAGATGTAGTTGCAATATCTAAAAAGTTAAATATGGCTGTAAGTACAATCCATTACAGAATAAAACAATTAAAGATAAATGGAATTATTAAAGGTTGTATCCCTATATTAGAAAAGAGTTTAATTGGATATAATACTTACAGAGTTAAAATAGTTCTTGCTAATCCATCTAAGAAAAGAGAATTTATCTCTTATTTACTATCACAAAAAAATGTAATAAAAATCAATGAATTAATTGGCAATGAGGATCTTGATTTTGAAGTTGATTTTAGGACAACACAGGAATTAGATAAATTTTTAGAAGAAACAAGGCTTAAGGTGCCCCAGATAAAAGATTTTGAGGTTGTAAATATAGTTACAGAAGATTAGCAAAAGCTTTATAATAAGTCTTGTTTTTTGTTTTCTTGCAGAGAAGAGGGGAAGCTGATACCATAGCGAACCTTGAGTCTATATGGGTAGGACAGCTAGGAGCGGAGCCTAAATTTTAGGTTTCACTAAATGTCCGTCGAAGTAGTTTCGATATGTTCTACTGCGGAAGGCTCATAAGGAGTAAACGCTCTTTGCGATACCCGAATTGCTTAAAAGCACGGTTCGGTCGTTGGTTCAAATCCAAAGATGCATAAACATCGGAAAGCCCCCGCTACTTCTCTGTATTAATTATTTAAGAATTTATTTTAATCAAGCAGGCATTATTTTTATGCCCTTCTTATCTGTAGTGAGTATTGCATGTCTACCAGAAGTAATATTATAAGCCCCAACAATATCTCTAGGAATTCTCACAGCAATACTATTGCCCCATTTTGCAAAAGTTATTTCCTTAGCCTTTCTAAGATTTCTATATTCCTTAGCAAGAACCTTAAGTTGTTTCATATTAACAATTTTTTCTCCACAAGAATTACATTTAAATGCCTCAAATTCTATCCCATCTTGCTCCATTACATCCTTTACTTTTTCCATTGTACCTTTTTTGCATATAGGACATTTCATTTTTAATTTCCCCTTTCTATTGTTTTAATTATAATAGCATGACCAACATCTTCACCAACGCATATCACAGATCCTCTTTTTGTCTTACTTATAAACTTTATTCCATGTTTTCCAAATCTTAGTACCTTCCCTGTTTTTAATACAGTGTAAACATGATTTGGGAAGGCAATTTCTCTTTCTCTGGCACGTTTAATAGCATGTACCATTAATATTACAGGCTTGCCTTCAAAGGATAAATTGCTTATGTATCTACGTGGATATACTTGTATATAAGTATTTTGTTTATTGTTCATGTTGTTCTCACATATGAAAACTTCTCAAAATTCCTAAAAGATTTATATAAAATCCTCTGCATTTATTTTTTAACAATTCTATTACTATTATCATCTACCACCAAGATAAATATGTTTTATTCTCTTATCATTTAATATTTTTCTATCACCATGCATTGCAATTTTTCCATCTTCAAGTACAAAAACTTTATCAGCTATTTTACAGGCCTGCTTAGCATTTTGTTCTACAATTAATATCGCAGTTCCTTCTTTATTTATATCAACAATCTTCTTAAAAATAGACTGTACCATTTTAGGACTTAATCCTAAAGAAGGTTCGTCTAATAACAAAACCTGCGGGTCTTGCATTAATGCCCTTCCAATAGCGAGCATCTGCTGCTGTCCACCACTCAACTCAAATGCATAATTATTTAATCTATGTTTTAACTCTGGAAAATGTTCTAAAACCTCTTTCATTTTAGTTTCAATTAGATCTTCTTCATTAATCAAAAAAGCACCCATCTCTAAATTCTCTTTTACA
>CAYJSR010000056.1:0-1774 GCA_964373095.1 Candidatus Woesearchaeota archaeon | reverse complement strand
AAATATAGATTTTAATACAGTTGATTTGCCTGCGCCATTAGGCCCAATTAAAACAGAAATTTAATCAGGATTTATATCCATATTTATACCAAATAATATTTGTAATTTCTCATACCCAGATTCAAGATTCTTAATATTTAACATTTTCTTCACCTAAGTAAGCTTCTAAGACTTCTTTATCTTTTACTATCTGGCTTGGTTTTCCTATTTTCAATAACTTACCATAATTTAATACAATAACTTCATCACTTATATCCATAACAAAGTCCATATCATGTTCTATCAAAAAGACAGTTTTACCTTGTTTCTTTATATTAATTAAGATATTCTTTAATTCTCTTCTAACCAAAGGGTTTACGCCAGCAGTAGGTTCGTCCATTAAAATAATATCAAAATTTGTAAGCAGAGCCCTAGCAATTTCTAATAATCTTTGCTGACCAAAACTCAAACTTCCAGCTAAAGTATTTTTATGTTTATTCAGATAAACCATGTTCAAAATATTATGTAATTCTTCATCTGCAGCGTCTTTCTTTGCTAATAATAAATTTTCTTTTATAGTTAAATTCTTAAATAGTCTCACTTGTTGAAAAGTTCTTGCCATGCCCAAGTTGGCTCTCTTATGAATAGAAATCTCTGTGATATCTTGTTTATTAAAAATAATTTTTCCTTCGTCAGCCTGATTCATTCCATTTATTATGTCAAACAAAGTGGTTTTCCCAGCACCATTTGGTCCTATTAAAGAAGTAATTGTATTTTCTATAACTTTAAAACTACATCCATCCACGGCTTTTATTCCACCAAAATATTTCTTTATATTTACTACTTCTAAAACCTTTTTCATTGCAAATCAGCCTTCCCAAATAATCCTCTTGGTTTATACATTAAAAACAATATTAATATCAAAGCAAATATAATTTCTCTTAAAGGCCCAACTAATGAACTTGATATCCCTATCCACCTTAAAGGTTGAGGAATAAAAAAAACTATGGCTGCACCGATTATACTGCCTCTTAAAGAAGCCAAGCCACCAAGAACAACCATTGCTAAAATCATAACTACTTCTGTTAAATTAAATAAAGTGGGATCAATAAAAGTAACATAGTGAGCCCAAACAGCCCAAGCTAAACCAGTAAAAAAACCACTAATAGCAAAAGCCAATAACTTATATTTGTAAGTACTATATCCTAAAGTTTCTACTGCTAATTCATCGTCTCTTATACCTTGAAATATTCTACCAAGGTGTGACTTGGTTATATATCTAAAAATAATAAAAACAATTACAGCAAGAATAAACATAAAAACAAGATGGGAGAGATTGTTACTAAACATTCTAGGTATTCCTTTTATACCCAAGGCACCATTTGTTACACTTATCCAATTTTTTACTATACCTCCAAGTATAAATACAAAACCAAGACTAGCTAAATGAAAATATTCTTTCTTGACTTTATTTGTTGGTAAACCAATTACTACGGAGATTAAAGCACAAAATACAGAAGCAATTAATATAGATACAAAGATGGGAAATCCAAATTTTACAGTTAATATTGCTGTAACATAAGCACTGGCAATACCCATCGCAGCAAACCCCAAATTAAGATATCCAGTATAACCAACAATTAAATTAAAAGCAAGAGCAGTTATTATCATACCTAACAAAATTATTAAAAAATGAATAATAAAACCATCAATCATCTTCCATACACCTTGCCAAATAATCCCTGTGGCCAAAATATTAAAAATAAAAATAAAAGAGTAAAAACAATTACACTCC
>CAYJSR010000055.1:0-5939 GCA_964373095.1 Candidatus Woesearchaeota archaeon | reverse complement strand
AAATTAAAGTAAGATTTAAATATAATAAATTTTATATTTATTAAAATGGCAACTATGTATCAAGGTTTCACAATATTGGCTAATGAATATAGGGAAGATTTTTTTTCAGGTTCTTATCGAGAAGGCGATGTGGATACTTATCTTAATCACATGTCAGAAGGAGAATTCCCAGATGGTACTAAAATATTAAGTGGCACTTGGTTAGCAGAACCAGTTGATTCGAATACAATTGATAAGTTAGTTGCAAAAGCAATTAAAGAATTAAAACCTATATCCTAATCTTGATAGATTTGTATTTGGGTTTGGATTTGGTAACGGGGTATCAAAAAGTTTTAAGCTCTTCTTACCCTTGAAGGGATTAATATTTCTAGGAACTCTTCTAGAATATTGTGGGGGTCTTGTTGTTCCTCTTCTTTCATAACCATTGGTTTCATTTGAACCATATTTCATTTTTCTTAATTCTAAAAATTCTTTAAATGTTGGTTCATATCCTTCCCCCATTGCTTCATAAATTAATTCAACAATAAATCTTCCAGATCTAACACCTTTTTTCATTCTATCATAAGGATCTATTTTATGAGCTATTCCACAATTATGTTCTAATTTACTAACACTAGAAGCATTATTAATTAATCCTAATCTTAATAAGTTGTGTGGTGAAGGGCTAAATCCCATTCTTGCAGCTTCTCTAGCAATATCTTTCATTTTTCTATATTTTATTTCTAATCCTATATTAGCAAAATATTTCATTGTTTTAGAAATAGCCCAACCAGTTCTTCCATAACGAGAATTAATCCCTATTCTAATAGCTCTTCTTTCTCTTTCTAATAAACGATAATCTAAACAAGATTGGGAATTGGGATTTTCAGTTGCTCTTTGAAATTCACTAACCCTTAATCTCTCAGCAACTTCTTCAACAGTATCATCTAATCTTTTCATACAAATTCTACGAGTATCTAATAAATAATTTACAGGGCCAGCAAAAGCCCAATCTTCCAAAGCCCTTCCCAAATCATCATGAATTAAAGATCTTGGAGTTTGTTTTAGGAAATTAGGAGTTATAGTTTCAATTCTATAGGACCTTTTAGCTTGTATTGTCTCAGTCATAACAATTTCTCATAAATAACTTCTTTTTAAGATTATCTATTTAAGAAAACTAAACTTTAATTTCTACTTTTCTTTTATGATCTAAATCATTTAATAATTCATGTGCAAGTTTAGATTTTTTATTTATCTTTAATTCAGCTTTTTTACTTACAGTAGTCATTAGTAGAAAATGACCATCAACATGTATCTCAGCAGATCTTCCTGCATACTCTTCAGGCAATATAAATACTAAGGCTTTTTTAGATTCTTCAATTTTATAATTAACTGGAGCCCTATTAGTATCTTCATTGTCTCCTGAAGCCATAATCTCAGGCATTTCTTTAACAGTTAAGTTAAGCCCTAATTTCTTTTCAACACTATTAATATTTTTACCTTCTTTACCAATAAATCTAGCAATATCCTCTTCAGGTAAGTAAACTTCAGCCCTATTATTACCAATTATTTTTACTTTAACTAAATTTGTATATTCTCTAAGTTCTCTTTCTAATTGTTTTTCAGCTAAAACTTTCATAGGGTCTGCATAAGCAGCAGTTTCTTGTACTGGAATAACAACGGTCTCTTCACCATAACTATAAATTTCGAATTCTAATTTATCTGTAACAAAATCTTTAACTTCAATAACTGGTCTTGCTAAATCTGCTTCAGTCATTCCACTAGGAACTTTAACCATCATAGAAACAATCATTATTTTTCCAATATTTCCCTTATCAATGAATATTAAAGTATCTAGAACAGAAGGAATCATTCCAACATCTAATCTAGAAATAAATCTTTGAACAGCATCAATTGGAGTTGCAGCATGCAATACACCTAGAACATTACTACCGCCTAATCTTAAATCAGTGTATAATTCAAAATCAGGAGTATTCCTCATTTCATCAAATATAATATAATCAGGTCTTGATAAAAATAAAATATCATGTATTTCATCACTTGTAGCTAAATTCTTACTATATTGGGTTATATCTTTACATAAAATCAAACTTCTTCGACTTTCTACAGTTTTGGTAATAAAATTATGTGAAGAATAATATTCTCCAAGAGATTGTGCAAATGTACTCTTACCAGAACCAGTAGTTCCAGCAATTATTACTCCACGAGCAGTAGACTTAACTCTTAAAGCAATCTTTTCAGGCAAATTGTAATCTTCAATTTTTAAAACTTTAATTGGTTTTACAGCAGTAATCTCCCACCCATCTGAAACTGGAGGTTTAGCAATTACAATTCTATAATCTTTGTATTGTACAATTGTAGATCCAGGTCTTGAAATTTCAACAAAAGCATCTGGTTCTATTCTAGATTTTTCAACAATCTCTTTAGCTATTTCTTGTATTTTAGATTGGGGGCTTTCTTTTTCATCTAAAATATCTAATCTCCATTCTCCTGGTTTACCTTTTTTGCCTTTAGGTTTACATCCTTCTTTCAAATGAACAGACATTGTTTCTTGATCAAAATATTTTTCAATTTCTAGTTTATTACTTTGTTGTTCATGATGACAATACATCACTTCCATTCCTAAAGCTTTAGCAGATTCAGATTGAACTTTATCAGCAGTAATCAAAACAGCATCTTCATTGAAAGCAATATCTCTAATTAAAGCATCAATTTCTCCTCCATCTTTTGCATGAGCAATTTGATATATATTTGGCCTTTCACCTACAAATCTTAATTTTATTTTATCTTCTTTAGCTAATTTTTGTAAAACTTGTAATTCTTCTAAACCTAGAAATCCAGTTTCTTGTCCAGTATTTGCTTGATTTTCTAGTTCAGCCATTACAGCTTTAGGTATGATTATCTCTCCAGATATTTTTTTATTCTTAACAAATTGAGAAATTAATCTTTCAATAACAACTGAGGTATCAGTTACGTATCTTTTTTCTTCCATAACTATTCAATTTTATCTTTGTATTTAAATGTTTTTAATCTATTTAAGTATGAATTAATTATTCATAAATCTTTTAAACTAATAAAATTCTAGTTATTTGTAATAATAAGATAAGGAAAATATGCATTTTAAAATATTCATAAAATAACTTAATGGAAACAGAGTATAAGGAGGAATATAAAATGAAAAAAATAAAATTAACAATTGAAGGAATGCATTGCGCATCTTGCGCATCAAATATAGAAAAGAGTTTATCAAAAATAAGTGGAATTAAATCTGTAAATGTTAACTTAATGATGAAAAAAGGATATATTGAAGCAGAAGACAAAGTAAATAAATTAGATTTAAAAAAAGCAGTTGAAAAAGTAGGATATAAAGTATCAGAAATAGAAGAAGATGGACCAAAATAAAACCCTTGAAGAATTAGAATTTCAAGGCTGGAAAAGAAAAACTTTCTTAGCTATAATCTTAACAATTCCAATAATTATTTTAATGTATGGCGGTTTTCTAACTGGTGGAATATTGTTTCCAGTAAAAATAACTGATATTTTAATTTTAATTTTAGGCTTTCCAATAATTTTTATATCAGGTTTTGAAATAATAAAATCTGGATTTAGAGGAATAATAAGTTTATATTTTAATATGAATTCATTAATAGCTTTAGGTACAGTAATGGCATATCTCACTGGAATCTTAAGTTTTTTTAATATTATCCAAAATTATTCTGGCGTTGCTTCAATGATTATGACAATTTTCTTAATTGGAAAATTAATAGAATCAAAAGCAAGGGGAAAGGCAACACAAGAAATAAGAAAATTATTAGAACTCGGAGCAAAAAATGCAACAGTATTAAGAAATAAAAAAGAATTTGAAATTCCTATTTCAGAAGTAAAAGTGAATGATATATTGATAGTTAAACCAGGAGAAAAAATCCCAACAGATGGAATAATAATAAAGGGTGAAAGTTCAGTAGATGAGAGTATGGTTACAGGAGAGAGTCTACCAACTGAAAAAAGAATAAAATCTTTAGTAATTGGTGCAACAATAAATCAAGATGGAATATTATATATTAAAGCAACAAAGATTGGCAAAAATACATTTTTAGCGCATATAATAAAATTAGTTGAAGAAGCACAAGGAACTAAAATTCCAATACAAAAATTAGCAGATCAGATAACTAGTTTTTTTGTTCCAGCAATTTTAGTTTTAACATTGATAACAATAATAGGCTGGGTAATATATACTAACAATATTAGTCTGGCTATTGGTGCAGGAATATCTGTTTTAGTTATTGCCTGCCCATGTGCTCTAGGTTTAGCAACACCAATCGCATTAGTAGTAGGTTCAGGAATTGGAGCTAAGAAAGGAATTCTAATTAGAAAAGGTGAAGCCATCCAAACAATGAAAGAAATTAAGATTATTGTATTTGATAAAACTGGAACCATAACAAAGGGAAAACCAGAAGTAACGGACATTTTCACAGTAAAAAATATAAACGAAACTTATCTAAGACAAATCTCTCTTAGTTTAGAAAAATTAAGTGAGCATCCAATAGCAAAAGCAATTGTAGAAAAATTTAGAGATAGTAAAACAAAAGAAGTTAAGAATTTTAAAATAATTAGAGGAAGAGGATTACAAGGTAAAATATCAAATAAAGAAATAGTTATTGGTAATACTTCTTTAATGCAAGATAAAAATATTAATCTAAAAGCTTGTGAAAAGACAATTGAAGGTTATGAAAGTGAAGGAAAAACAACAATGATTATAGCAGAAAATAAGAAAATAATAGGAATAATAGCAATAGCAGATGCAATAAAAGAAGATTCAAAATTAGCAATTCAGAAATTAAACTCAAAAAATTATAGAACAATAATGATCACAGGAGACAACGAAATAACCGCTAGAGCAATAGCAAAACAAGTAGGGATAAGAGAAGTAATAGCAAATGTATTACCAGAAGAAAAATTAAAGAAAGTAGAAGAACTTCAAAGAAATGGAATGGTTGCATTTGTTGGTGATGGGGTTAACGATGCTGCAGCAATAAAACAATCAAACGTAGGTATAGCAATGGGTTCAGGCACAGATATAGCAATAGAAGCAGGAGATATAGTATTAACAAAGAGTTCTTTAATAGGTGTAGTAGAATCAATAAATCTATCAAAAGCAACATTTAGAAAGATAAAACAAAATTTATTCTGGGCTTTCGCTTACAATATAATTGCAATTCCATTAGCAGTTTCAGGCTTATTACATCCAGCATTTGCAGAAGCAGCTATGGCTTTGTCTAGTATTTCTGTTATAACAAACGCAAATTTATTAAGAAGAATTAAATTATAAGTCCTTAATAATCACTTCTGGCTTAAAATAACACTTACATAGCTTTATATAGAAGTATCTTGATTTTAAATTATTAATAGAGCATTTATTCATAAGAATAAGTGAATATATTAGGAGGAATATAGAATGGCATTTAGAGAAGGCGGTAGAGGTGGCCATAGTGGTGGTTTTAACAGAGGACCTAGAGAGATGCACGATGTTACATGCAGTGAATGCGGTGCACAAACTCAAGTACCTTTTAAACCAGCTGAAGGCAGACCAGTTTATTGCAAAGATTGTTACATGAAGAAAAAGAATTCAGTGTAAATAAATCTAGTGATGAATTAATAATTATTTTTTCTTTTTTTCACATTTCTTTTATTATTTATTAAGAGTCAAATTCTTCTAACAAATACTAAGAAAGCAGTGTGACCTAGAATTTGATTATGTGGTCTAACTTTTAACCCATCCACATGCCAGTTTCTCTCAATAGTTTCAGAAACTTTCCACAAATAGAAATTATTTCCTAAAGCTTTAACTAATTCACTAACTTGAGTAATACTTGGTAAATAAGCAACTAAAAATCCACCAGATTTTAAAGAATGATAGGCATGATCAAGAACTTTCCAAG
>CAYJSR010000054.1:0-6137 GCA_964373095.1 Candidatus Woesearchaeota archaeon | reverse complement strand
AGAAATAATAGGCTGCGAGCACGAAGTTGGAATTGAAAATGTGATAATAAGAGGTGATGATAGCAAAGCATTACTTTTTAATTTAGGGATAAGTTTTGAAAATCTTTCTGAAAAAGATTTTGATGAATTAGTAAGAAATATTCCAAGACAAGGAGAAACATTGGATGTTGTGAATAGTCTTGCAAAAGCAAAGATAAAAGATAAAGCGGGAGTTTTTATTGGTGCAAGAATGGGAAGACCTGAAAAAGCAAAAATGAGAAAATTAATTGGTTCCCCACATATAATGTTTCCTGTTGGAAAAGAAGGTGGAAGATTAAGATGTTTTCAAGCAGCTTTAGAATCAAATAAAGTAACTGCACAATTTTCTACTTATCTTTGTGATAATTGTAACAAAGAAACAATATATCCTAAATGTCATTTATGTAATGGAAATACTACTAAATTGTATTCTTGTAAACAATGTGATATTAAAACTGGATATTGCGGTCATGGACCCGTTGCTTACAAAGAAATTGAACTTAAAATAGGAGAATATTTTGATGATGCCTTAAAGAAAACTGGTTCTAGGAATTATCCTGAATTAATTAAAGGCGTTAGAGGGACAAGCAATAAAGAACATATTCCTGAACACTTGATTAAGGGAATTTTAAGAGCAACGAATGAAATATATGCAAATAAGGATGGAACTACACGATATGATATGACTGAGATGACTTTAACACATTTTAAATCTAAGGAGATTGGAACTAGTATTGAAGTTCTAAAAAAATTAGGATATAATCTTGATATTTATGGTAATGAATTAATTAATGATGATCAAGTTTTAGAATTAAAATGTCAAGATCTTGTTTTGCCTTCTTGTCCAGATAGTCAAGATGAGGGTGCAGATTTTGTGTTATATAGGGTTGCTAAATTTATAGATGATTTACTTGAGAAACTTTATAATTTACCTAGATTTTATAATCTGCAAAAAAGAAGTGATCTTGTTGGAAATTTGGTTATTGGATTAAGTCCACATACTTCTGCAGGTATTGTTGGTAGAATTATTGGTTTTTCTAAAACACAAGTAATGTTGTGCAATCCTTTATTCCATAGTATTATGAGGCGCGATTGCGATGGAGATGAAGCTACAGTTATGTTAATGATGGATGCATTATTAAATTTCTCTCCTAAACTTTTAAGTGATCATCGCGGTGCGACACAGGATGAACCATTGGTTTTAAGTTCTATGATCATTCCTGCAGAAGTTGATGATATGGTTTTTGATATGGATATTGCCTGGAGATATCCTTTAGAATTATATCAGGCTTGTTTGGAATATAAACCTGCTTATGAAGTAAAGATTAAAACTTTGAAATCTGAACTTGGTAAAGAGGGGCAGTATGAGGGTTGGGGATTTACGCATGATACAAATAATTTTAATGATGGTGTAAGATGCAGTAGCTATAAGATTTTACCTACAATGCAAGATAAAGTACAAAAACAGATGATTTTATGTGAAAAACTTCGTGGAGTAGATGTACATGATGTTGCTAGACTTGTTATTGAAAGACATTTCATAAGAGATTTAAAAGGTAATTTAAGAAAGTTTTCTATGCAACAATTTAGGTGTGTTGCTTGTAATGAAAAATTTAGAAGGCCGCCCATTAAAGGATCTTGTTCTAAATGCAATGGTAAAATCATATTTACTATTTCTGAAGGTAGTGTCATAAAATACTTAGAACCAAGTCTTGATCTTGCTGAAAAATTTAATATTTCTCCTTATTTAAAACAAACTTTATATTTAACTAAACAAAGAGTTGATATGTTATTTGGTAAAGACAAAGATAAACAGGAGGGATTAGGCAAGTGGTTTGCTTAATAATATTATGAAAATTGTATCATGGAATGTAAATGGAATTAATTCTTGTATTCAAAAAGGTTTACTTAATTTTATGAATAAAGAAAATGCAGATATTTATTGCTTTCAGGAAACAAAATGTTCTGATGAGAAGATATCTAATTTTAATAAACTTTTCTTAGATTACTTTGATTATTGGTTTTGTGCCAAAAAGAAAGGATATAGCGGACTACTTATTTGTACTAAAATAAAACCACTTGCTGTTTTTTATGGTTTTAATGATAATTCTTTAGATGAGGAAGGTAGGATTTTAACTCTTGAATTTGATAAATTTTATTTAATTAATACTTATTTTCCTAACTCAAATCATGAATTATCTAGACTTGATTTTAAACTAAAGTTCAATGATAGGTTCTCAGAATATTGTGAGAAACTTAAACTGAAAAAACCTTTGATTATTTGTGGTGATTTTAATGTTGCGCACACAGAAATAGACTTGAAGAATCCTAAAACTAATGTTGAAAATGCTGGATTTACAATTCAAGAAAGAAATTGGTTTACTAAATTCCTGGGTTTAGGATATGTGGATACATTTAGGAAATTCAATACAAATGGCGGGAATTATACTTGGTGGTCTTATAGATTTAGTGCTAGAATTAGAAATATTGGTTGGAGAATTGATTATTTTATTGTTAATAAAGTTGTAGAAACTAAGATTATTAGAAGTTCAATTCTCAAAGAAATATTGGGTTCGGATCATTGTCCGATATTATTAGAACTTAATTTATAAATGTAAATATAATATTACTGGCAATATTAAACAACCTGTTAAGTTTATTCGTTCTATATTTAATTTTTCTGCTAAAATCCCAATACTTGTTGATGTTATTAATATTACTAAACCTTCTAAGCCCGTTATTACCAAAACAAAGATTATAATAATTAAGATTATCGCTAGACTTATTTTTTTGTAATCTAACTTGTTTACTATTATTAATACTTTATTTGAAATATTTATTGCTAAAAATGTGGCTATTGCTAATGTCATTAAGGATATTGCTATTATTAAAATTAAATTTGTTTTATTTATTGTTGTTATTAAACTTTGTATTGCTATTGCCATTCCAGACCTTGTTTTACTAATTGAATAAAGTGCTATACAACTAATTAATGTTGCAGAGGAACTTGCAGAATTTGATAATATTATATATTCATCTTGATCTTTTATCTTACTTATTTTATTCGATATAAAAGCTGTGTGTGATGAAGTTAAACCTGGTAAGAAATTTGTTAAAAATGATGATATTGCCGTGGTTACACTATTTTTTATTAAAGTTAATTTACTTAATTTTGATTTAACATCTTGTCTTTGTTCTGGTAATATTATTTTGTTTTTTATGCATAATATTAATCCACTTAATCCAAATATCCCAGATAATAATGGCAGTAGTGGTTGATCTATTGTTTTTATATTGAATGATATTATTCCTAATATTCCTGTTGTAATAAAAAATGTTAATGATAAAATTTTATTCTTTCCTTTAGAAATTACAAATAAGGTTATTATTATTAATATTAGGGCTGTGTAATCTTTGGTGTTGTTATAAATTAAAGGAAGTACTATAATTATTAGAGGAATAAATAATGTTGTGATAATTGTACCTGTTGCGTTTCCTATCAAACTATAGGTTATTGCTGATTTAGCTTCTCCATTCATTGTTTATTTGTGGGCTGGCAAAAGCATTGTCAAATTATCTGAATCTGGTATTCCTAAAATTGTTGATGGTATCGCATCGAAGATTGTATGTGTTGTTGCCATTGCAACCATTGTTATAATTATATTTAATGGGTTTGTTAATTGTATTATTAAATAGGAATAAGCTAATATTATAGATATAACTAGATTTATATGTATCCCAGGCGTTAGACCTGTTATCATTCCTAATAATATTCCAATTATTATTGAAATAAATATTGCAATATATTCCATTAAGTCAATTTGTTTTAATATTTAATAAAGAAGCGCTAATAATTTATGAAATTCTTTCAATAATATTAGAAATTTTCTGTGAAAAATGCAATCATTTCTCGATTGTCTGCTAGTTTGAAGGCTTCTGAAGCTTTGTTTATTTCTCCTTGTTTCATGAATTCTATACCTGCAGTTGATAATCCTTCTTTATTTTCTGAATAACAAAATGCTTTGAAAGCTAATTCTCGTTGCCCTTTTTTAATGCAACTAAAACCAATTTCATTTAGTTTTTCTTTATTATTTATTATTGCAAAAGCCTTTATTGCTTCTAGAACTTGATCTTTTTTTAAATAATTATTTGCAGTGATCTCAAAATTCTTTTTTAGATTTTCTGGTAGGTTTTGTCTTAATTTAGGGATATCTTTTTCTATTAAATCTCTTAGAACTAAATTAAAATCTTCCATAATAATCTATACATAAACTCTTGAAGCTAAGTCTCTATCGCCGAAGTTTTCTCTTATAAATTCAACCATCATTTTGTTTTCTGCAGATTCAAAAGCCTTTAAAGCATTTGCTAATAAACCAATTTTCATAAATTCTTCACCAAGTTTATTCAGTCTTTCTAACTCTTTACCTAATTCATAAGCCCTCATTGCAAACTGGAATTGTTTGTCTGTGAAACATTTGTCACCTAAACTTAATAATTTCTCTTTGTTTGAAAGTGCACTAAATACTTCTATAGCATATTCTGTTTTACCTTTTTCTAAACAATAATCTCCTACTTTGTTTAATTTTGCTTCATCTCCTATTGTTTTAAATGCATTTATTGCATCTCCTAAATGTCCTTCTTCTAGGCATTTTTCTCCAGCCTTTAATAATTTATCTTTAGCATCTGCTAATTTGTAAGCTTCTATAGCATAAGAAAATAAGCCTAATTTATAATGTTCGTCACCTATAACAATCAATCTTTCTTTATTATTGGTCATTTTGAATATATTTATTGCATCTAAAACTTGTGTTCGTTTTAAGTATTCTTCACCTGCAGCATTAAGAAGTTCTTTTTTCTTTTCTTCACTGAACATTGATAGATTTACATTCTCTAATCCTTTTTTAATTAATGCTGGGATTATTTTACTAAAGGGATTTTCATCTAATTTATTTGAGAATTCTTCAACAAGCCTGTATGAGTCCCTTTTTATGTAATCAACCATTCATTTCACCTTATGAGTTGTTAGTTACTTTTACTAATTTAAATAGTTATCTCTTCTCGATAGTGGTTGTTTTAGAATATTTATTGGGTTATACTAATTATTCGTTTATTATTCTCACTTTTTCTGCAATTATCTGTAATTTTTGATTATATAATGACACTTTTCCATCTATTTTTACAAATGAACCCTTCTTTAATCTTAAATTTGATGATTTAAATAAAATTACTTCAATCTTACCTGTCTTATCTTCTATTTTTGCTATAGAAATTGTCCCTTTATTTATAGCTTCATCGATTGTTCCTTTAATCTGAATTGCTTTATTTATATCTTTTTTACTTATTGAGGCTATATTTGCTGTTGGAATCTCTAGTTTATCTGAAATAATGATTAATAAAACCAAACCTATGCTTGCACTTAAGATACAGAGTTTTATTAATGTTTTATCTTCCACTTATATTTTTAGTATTTTAATGTTTTTAAGTGTTAGTCTACTTATCTTGAAAATCTTTCAGCTTTATAGAAACGTTTATTAAGCTTTTTTATTATGCTATAACTATGACTCTTATTAAGCTTAGGAAAGAAGCTAAAGATTTTGAACAAGATGTAAGGGGGGTTTCTATCACAGAAGAGAATCAACTTTTAAAAAACAGTCTTAATTATCTTAAAGCGGAACTTGCAAAATTTAAAGAATTACCATTATTGGTTTCCGAAATTAAAAAGGTTGTTGGAAATAAAGTAGTTATAAGAGTTCCAAACGGAAGTCATTTTTTAGTAAATGTTTCTGGTGATCTTAAAGTTGGCATTGGTGATTCTGTTTTAGTTGAACAAAGATCTTTGACTGTAGTTCAAAAAATTGAAGATTCTAAAAATTTTGATGCAGAAGATTTTATCATTGTTGAGAAACCCAATATCACTTGGATTGATGTTGGAGGCTTAGATAATCAAATTAAAGAAATAAGAGAAGTTGTTGAACTCCCTTTATTAAAACCTGAATTGTTTGTTCAGTTAGGAATTGAACCTCCAAAAGGAATATTGTTGCATGGCCCTCCTGGAACTGGAAAAACATTACTTGCTAAAGCTGTTGCAACAAGCGCTAATTGTACTATCATTGAAATTG
>CAYJSR010000053.1:0-6237 GCA_964373095.1 Candidatus Woesearchaeota archaeon | reverse complement strand
TTTTAGTTTTCTATGATGTTCTGCTGCTTCTGAAGGGATTATTCCTCCTTTTTCATTAGTATACATACTACGCTGATCTGCTAGAATTTCCCATTTATCTGTTACTATGCCAACACCAAAGGTGTGAGCTGTGCTTTCTATTCCTAGACATATTAATTCTTTCATCTTTCTTATATTGATAACTACAATAATGCTTAAATATTTATTCAAACTAGGTTAATTATGGATATCTATGGGAAATTTGCTTATTTGGCCAATACTTGTGGTACTGGGGCGGCAGTGTTTCATAATGAACTAGAGGATATTTTTGGTGATTATAATCCAAGGTATCCAGTTTTAATTGGCCTTACGATGTTTATATTGGCTTTGGCATATGGCAGGGTAGTGACTAAACTAGATGAAAATAATAGAAGAATTGGTGAACTTGAAAGAATAATTTCAAAATCTTAGTTGAAAAAACTCTTATTAATAGTAAAATATATAAATGTGTAATAATATACACAATTGAGTAATATGTTACACAATAAGTATTTTGACATAAT
Organism: Candidatus Woesearchaeota archaeon; assembly: GCA_964373095.1. Lineage (GTDB taxonomy): Archaea > Nanobdellota > Nanobdellia > SCGC-AAA011-G17 > GW2011-AR18 > CAYJSR01. The sequence goes on along the minus strand of CAYJSR010000053.1, from coordinate 5,695 downwards.
AAAACGTTTTTTAGAGAATTATAACTCTGAACTATATGGACGCGGTTTGGTTGGCAAGGTATCTTTAAGCCAAAAAGGAACAGCTATTGCTCTTGATGATCTTGAAAAGGAAGGCTTGTTAAAATCTAGATTAGAGGGCAATATAAAGTATTTTAGATTAAATACTGACAATTCTGAATTAAAGGAAGTTTTGGCTATTGCTGAGACTATGAGAAAAATAGAATTTTTAAAAAAGTACAGAAAACTAGCAAATATTTTTACAAATGAAGACAGAATAGTTGGAGTTTTTGGAAGCTATGCAAAAAATACACAAAGAAAAGAATCCGATATTGACATTTTTATAATTGGTAAAAAATTAGATAATGATTACGATAAAAAAGGCAAAACATATGATCTAAATATTAGTATAAAATACTTCTCAGAAACGGATTTTAAAAGATTATTAAAAGAAAAGAATAACTTATGCAAAGAAATTGTAAAAGATCACATACTTATTTTTGGCATAGAAAAATTTATCAGTATAATATGGAGATATTATTATGGTTTCAATTAAATGGTGCTTAGCACAAAAAGACGGCCTAAGATTTATAGAACCTAATAAAAATATATCTTCTTCTTATTTAGAAATGGCTGAAGAATCTATTAATGTTTTAACTAATATAAAAAACAGCAAAATTTGGATTGCAACCACAACTTATTATATATTTTATTATTCTTTATATTCCTTTATGCTAAGAATGGGAATAAAATGTGGGATACATTCTTGTTCTTTAGAATTTATGAAAATATTATTAAATGAATTTTATAGCAAAAAAGACCTTGATATGATTGAGAAAGCATTTAAGGCAAGAATAGATTTGCAATATTACACTGATAGACCAATAGATGGAGAATTAATTGAAGAAATAAGAAAATATTGCAAGGATTTTTATATTAAAACAAAAGATATTTTAGCTAATTTAAATGAAGAAAAGATACAGACTATAAGAAATAATTTAAGGAGGCATAATGTTTAATAAAGTATTAGATAAAATAAAACCTACAAAAAAGGAGGAACATGAAGTTACAATAAAAGTAAATGAATTTCTAGTAAAAGTAAATAGTAAGTTGATTAATGCCAAGGCAATAGTTGGCGGCAGTTTTGCTAAAGGTACTTGGCTAAGCGGACAGCATGATATTGATGTTTTTGTTTTGTTTAATAAAAGAGATAATATGTCTTTAAGATTAGAAGTTGTAGTAAAATCATTATTTGAAAAGTATGAAAAGATACATGGTAGCAGAGATTATTTTATAATTAATTACAAAGGCTTAAGTTGTGAGCTGGTTCCTGTTTTTAATATAGATAAACCAGAACAAGCAGAAAATATAACTGATGTTAGTCCTATGCATGTTGATTGGGTTAAAACACACAGCGATTCAAGATTAAAAGATGAAATTAGATTAGCTAAATATTTTATGAGGATGAATGGCTGTTATGGTGCTGAAACTTATGTTGGTGGGTTTTCTGGTTATTTGGTTGAGTTATTAGTAATTTATTATAAGGGTTTTATGAATTTTATAAATAATGCAAGCAGATGGAGGCATGGTATGACTATTGATATAAAAGAAGAAGGAAACTTTGTAAGCGAGCAAAAATTTCCTTTAATAGTAATTGATCCAGTACAACCAAATAGAAATGCTGCAGCTGCTTTGAGGCATGATAAATTTGATTTATTTGTTGAACTGTCTAAGAAGTTTATTGTAAAACAAAGTTTAATGTTCTTTAAAGAAAAGAAAATTGATTTAAAAAAATATGATCTTGTCTTTAAAGTTGAACCTTTAGATGGGAACAAAGATGTAGTTGGAACAAAGATGTTAAAGGCTTTTGAATTAATAAAAAATGAATTAAAAAAATATGACTTCAATCTTTTAGATTCTGGATGGTTTTGGAGCGATTATGGTTATTTTTATTTTAAACTAAAGAGTAAAAAATTAAGTAAAGACAAAAAGCATTATGGACCACCAATTAAATTAATACAATATGCAAGCAGGTTTAAACAGAAATATAAAAAGCATAAAATTGGCGAAGAAAATGGAAAGTTATTTGTTATTGTTCCAAGACAATTTATTAAGATGTCTGAATTTGCTAAATTTATAATAACTAATGAGGATGTAAAAGACAGGGTTAAATCAATATCTATTACAAAAAAGTAGAAAGTCACCGAAACCCTTATAAATAAGATGGCTATACATTATATAGATGGTTTCTATAAGGTGAAATTCGAATGAGCAATGAAATGTTATTACATAAAACAGGAACTACAACTGTTGGATTAGTATGCAAAGATGGCATAGTTCTTGCTGCTGATAAAAAGATGACTTTGGGTGGAATGATAGTATCAAGCAAGAAGTTTGATAAAATAGTTATAATAAATGAAGATCTAGCTATGACTGTTGCTGGTTTGGTCTCTGATATTCAATTATTAACTAAGCTTATAAAAGCACAGGTAAAATTAGATGAATTAAGAAAGGGAAAGAAAATAAGGGTAAAAGAGGCTGCTAATTTATTAGCAAATTTGGTGTATAGTAATGTAAGAAAATATAGTACAATAGCAGGCATTACTGGTTTCTTGTTTGCAGGCAGAGATAAGGATGGATTCTATTTATATGAACTTGGAATGGATGGCAGCTTAACCAAATTTGATGATTATGCTACAGATGGCTCTGGCATGTTATTTGCAACAGGTGTTCTTGAAGCTAACTATAAAGAAAATTTAAGTGTCGATGATGGAACAAAACTGGCTGTAAGCGCAATAAATGCTGCTACACAAAGAGATACAGGAAGCGGTGCTGGGGTTGATGTAGTAACTATTACAAAAGATGGAGCAAGAAAAGTATTAACTAAATATTTAGATACAAGATTAACTGCTTAATTTCATAATTAAATTCTATATAAAAGAAAATAGAAAACAATGGTAAAAATCTTAGATGAAGTAATGAAGGAATTGCCTTCAGATGCAAAAATAGAAGATGCTGTATTTGAAGGAGCAAATATTGTACTATATACTAAGAATAAGAATTTCTTTTTAGATAATCAGGGAGTTATTAAGAAGATAGTTGATAGTATAAAGAAAAGAGTAGAAGTTAGAGCTGATCCTTCTGTTGTTTTGGATATAGAAGATACAAAAAAAGCTATTAAGAAAATATTGCCTGATGAAGCTGGAGATGTAAATATAATATTTGATACTCAGAGAAGCATTGTAATAATTGAGTCTGAAAAGCCTGGATTAGCTATTGGAAAGGGCGGAGATATATTAAAAGATATAAGAAAGGCCACTTTATGGACACCAATAGTAAGAAGAATACCTCCTATGAGATCTAAATTAATAGAGAATATTAGACAAGTTCTTTATGATAATAGTGATTACAGAAGGAAATTTTTACATAAGATAGGCAAAAGAATTTATGAAGGATGGACTAAAGATAGAAGAGAAGAATGGGTTAGATTAACTTGTTTGGGAAGTGCACGAGAAGTTGGAAGAAGCTGTTTTTTATTACAAACACCAGAAAGTAAAGTAATACTTGATTGCGGATTTAACGTTGCTGCTCCAAAAGAACAAGCTTATCCTTACTTGGATGCTCCTGAATTTAACATAAATGAATTAGATGCTATAATAATCACCCATTCCCACATCGACCACGTTGGTGCTATGCCTTTTCTATATAAAATGGGATTCAGAGGACCAACTTATTTGACTGAACCTTGCAGAGATGTTAGCGCTTTAATGTGTTTAGATTTAATTGAGATTGCACAGAAAGAAGGAAATGATCCCCCTTATTCAGTCGATGATGTAAAAGAGTTTGTAAAAAATTCTGTTTGTTTAGAATATGAAGAAGTTTCAGATATAACTCCTGATATAAGATTAACTTTGTATAATGCAGGCCATACTATTGGAAGTTCTCTTGCCCACTTACACATTGGCAATGGATTACATAACATGGTCTATAGCGGAGATTTCAATTATGAAACAAGCAATTTACTTGGACCAGCAAATGCTAAATTCCCAAGAGTGGAAAGTGTAATGATGGAAAGCACTTATGGAACTAGAAGTGATACTAGTCCTACAAGACAAGAAAGTGAAGAAGAACTAATTAAAATAATAAATGAAATTGCTGAGGATAAAGGAAAAGTTTTGATGCCTGTTCTTGGTGTTGGAAGAAGCCAGGAGATTATGCTAATTTTAGAAAGATCAATGAGAGAGAAAAGAATTCCTGAAATGCCAATTTATGTTCAAGGAATGGTTTGGGATGTAACTGCAATACATACAGCTTATCCAGATTATTTAAGTGCAAGAGTAAAAAAAGAGATTTTCCAGAAAGATCATAATCCTTTTTTAAGTCCAATATTTAAGAAAATAGTAAGCCAGAAAGAGATGCAGGAAGTTAAAGATGCTAAAGGACCATTTATTGTTATGGCAACTTCTGGTATGCTGCAAGGCGGTCCTGCTTTAGAATATTTCAAACACTTTTCTGAAAATCCTAAAAATGCTTTAGTATTTACTTGTTATCAAGGTATTGGAAGTATAGGAAGAAGATTAGAAGAGGGAGAGAGAGAAATCAGTTTTATTTCTGGAGGAAGCAGAAGACAGGAAACTACTAAAGTTTTAATGAAGATATTTACAATAAAAGGATTTTCTGGACATAGTTCATTTAAACAATTAGTCAGCTGGGTTGGAAATTTAGAACCTAGACCTAAAAAAATAATTACTATACATGGAGATTACAGCAGGTGCTTAGAGTTAGCTAGTGTTCTTTATCAGATGTACAGAGTAGAGACTGTTGCACCTAAGAATTTAGAGACTATAAGATTGAGATAGATTTAATTTTTCTTAAAATATTTTACCCTTGCTAAAACTAAACTTATTTCATCATAAGTTATTGAATCATCATTTAGTCTTTCCTTTATTTGTTTTAAAGTATCTTTACTTGAGTATATTTTAGACTTGATTTTGAATATTCTTTCCTTAATAATCTTAATGTTTTCTGTGTTGTTAGTTCTGAGAAACTAATTTTTATTTTTCTCTCAAATCTCTCTATTTTCTTGATATTTTTAATTTCTGAGGTTTTATCTACAGGAAAATATTTATTGAACAATCTTGTTAAATGTCTTTTGTATTTGTAGGCGTTAGCGTGAGAAACATAAGCTATCCAGCCTTCAAATATTTCAATTATCTTTTCCCTTTCAATTAAACCGTCTTCATATAATTTTTTATAATAAATAAACTTTTTCTCAAATTTCCTTAAATTCTTCTTTCTTATTAATTTAAAATTATAAAATATTCTAAATCCTAAAAAGTTTACTCCCTCATCTAAGTTTAATATCTTAGATTTATCTGGATGCAGTTCTAATTTCAGCTTGTTTTTTAGGAAATAATCAATTTTGATTTTATAATCTACTAATTTTTTAGGTGAGTTATCCAATATCACAAAATCATCTACGTATCTTATATAATATTTTATTTTTAATTCGTGTTTTACATATTGATCCAATTCATTTAGATAAATATTAGCGAAGAATTGACTTGTTAAATTACCTAAAGGCATACCAAGTTTCCGTTCGCCCCCTCCCCCCGCTTTGTGATTTTTTAGAATTAAATCTATTGGTCACAAAACTCGTTGGTCTTTTATCCTTTTTTTAATTTTATTGATAAATATT
>CAYJSR010000052.1:0-6390 GCA_964373095.1 Candidatus Woesearchaeota archaeon | reverse complement strand
TTACAGAATAATTTTCATGAGTTATTTTTGCACAAGACAGAAAGAGAAATATTAAACATACTTTCACAAAACTAGGAATGAGTTTATATCATTAATTTTAGTACTAGTTTTCTATATTCTTCGATTTTCTGATTATTCAATTTCTCAATAAAGTCAAGTATTTATGAGTTGAATTCTTCAGCAGTTTTTATCATATTATCTACTTCTTCTTTAGTTACTGAGAAATCTACATAATATTGATGATCTACTCTGTCAGTTTTTCCCTTTAATATTACTGCATTATCGATATTAAATACTTCTTTTAATAATATTATTCCGCCAGTATGATTCTCACATTTTATACCTACTTTGAACAATAAACTCAGCAATGAATAATACATTGAGTAATAAGATAGTGCAACAGAATCATTTAAATTATTTATTTTATATAATGTTTTCGCAGAATTTAATGATTCATTAGAACGTTCAAGATAAGCTATTTTTATGTTTTCACTTGGTTCAACTATTTGAATCTTCTTTTCTTTGTATAGTTTATTCAAAAATGTTATTTTTTTCATAATAATTTTCTACTCCTTTTAAGATTATATGATTTTTTTGAATTTCTTTTATTAATATATTATTTTTATTATACTTTCCTATTTTTATACTTAATCTTGAATTCATTTTTGAAATTTTTTCTTTAACTTTCTTATCAGTTGTGTCTATAAAAATATCTATGTCACTCTCTTTATGTGCTAATTCTTTGGCATAAGAACCGAATAATATTGCAATTTGTATTGTTTTATCTTTCTTAATTTCTTCTATAATATTTCTTAAAATTGGATATTTTTTTATTGTTTTTAATAATTCATAATGTTCAGTTATTATAATATATTCTTTAGCCTCCAATGTTTTTTTTAAAAAATAAGTTTTATTTTTCCCTTTGATATTGAAATCTACTACGTTGTTATTGCTCAATGCTTTTATTTTTCTTGCAATTGTAGTCTGATTTGTATTTAAATCTTTAGCTAAACCCCGGATATGATTTGGGTTATTAATTAAATTCTTTATTATATTGTAATCTATTTGTGACATATGTCATATAATTGTTACAGTATTATATAAATGTTTTGTTTTATATCTCTTTAATGACTGTTTTACTAGTTCTATTGTTCTGTACTTAGAAAGCAAGAAATCAAAACAAATCTTGCATAAGCTAAAATCACAAACCCTAATATTATAAGGTTCAACTCTTCTATTGCATAACTTGCATGTTTTATTTTTCATAAATAACTATTTATTTTAGAATAATATAAAGTTTGTAGACCACTTGTAGCTACAAAGAAAGAAATTATTTTTAAAATCTATAAAATAACAGCATAAGTTTAATTTTATTTATATGTTTAGTTATATAAAACAATATAAACTATAATTTGTTTTGAATTGTATGAGCGATACACTAGATCTAAATTTTTTAATGAAAATGATAATTATGATTTTTGGTGTACCTGCAGCTATTGGATTTCCTATTCTTTATCTTTCGATGAAAAAGATTGAGGAAGATATATTTAGGAAACAATATAGAGATGCTTTAGATGAATTTAATCCTCAAAGGAATTCTTTAAGTTGTGCAGGAAATATTGGTGCTTTAACTAGAATTTATTGGAACAGAATAAAAGAAGCATATGTTGATGATAGAAAAAAAATTGTTGATGTTAAATTTTTAGGATCTGAACCATTAAATGTATATTATGGTGGAGGGAATTATACAAAAAGTGATATAATAGGACAATTAGTTAAACATGCAAGAAAATATGGATCAAATGCTTATTCTCTTTCAGATAATACATTATATGTTCATAGAGACACAGTTTTAGCAGTTAATTTCTTTAAAAGATTAGAAGAAAGATTATAATGTTCTTAATCCTCTTCTAGCAAGTAATTTATCAACACATTCTCTTCCAAGTCCTATTCTTTCTTCAACAAGTCTTGCATAACTCTGTCCTGCTTGGCCAGGTATTATTTTATAAGTTGCTTTAAGTTTTCCATCTGGATAGTTAACAATTTCTGCTCTTAAATGTTTAACTCCACCAATACCATCAATTTCTCTTGACAGTTGATGAAGATGTGTTGAAAATTCTGTCACTCCTCCAATAGCTTGAGTGCTACTTACTAAAGGATAGACAATATTGTCAAGACAAAATTCTACTCCTTCTTTTTCACTTGTTCCTCTTCCTATTTCATCTAATAATACAAGACTATAAGGGGTTGCTTTACCTAACATATCTTTAATTCTTAATCCTTGATATTCCAATTGCCCACCAGCACTATCTACTATAGTTTCAGTTGAAACAAAAATTGTGTAAAGACCATCAACTACGCTAATTGAACAAACTTTTCCATCTGATGAAGCTGGAATTCTAAGACCGTTTTGTGCTAACAATCTTACTAAACCATGTCCTTTAACACGAACAGTTTTACCACCACTATTTGGTCCGGTTATATCAAAAAACTTATCATCTGAACCATACTGAATAGTATTGGGGACTATATCTTCTCCTGTTTCTGCTTTGTTAGTTCCTTTCTTAAATAATAATAAAGGATTTTTCATATAAGGAATATAAGCTCTTCTTTGTCCTTTATCTAAAAGTTCAGGAAGAACTAAACCAACTCCTTTTTCTTTCATTGAATCATAAAATCTCAGACAAGATAAATACAAATCTAATGGTCCTAAAAGAAATGTCAATTCATTTATTTGCTGTACATTCTCTATAACTTTCTGATGCATTGCTAATCCTATTACTTCAGTTCTATCTACACCGAGTCTTGATAAAACACTATTAATTCTTAATGAACCTTTTCTTATTGAAGGACCTTGTTCAACATTAGCAACACGTACATTAGTAACTCCGCCCATTGCATCAATTGAAACTTCAATATTAAATCTATACCTATTTTTGAAAGCATCAATATATTTTTGTAATTCTCTAAAATTAGCAGTTTCTTGTATTTCTTTTCCATAATTAGATAATCTTCTTGTAAGCTCTGAACTTTCAGATAATAATGATAAAGCAGTCACTGCATCAGCATAACTTACTAATAAAGTAATATCCGCAGCAAGTCTTCCACCACTAACTATATACCCTTCTGTTTTCGCGAGCTTATCTCTTTCTCTAAGCCTATCAATAATATTTAAAAGAGAAACACTTATCGTATCAACTTTATCTCTTGTAGAATTATCTTGCAACAAATATTCTAAACTTTCTTGTCGAGCAACTATAACATGCTTATCAGTAGATGCTGAGGCTAAAACTTTTTTAACATACTCAGGAGCAAATCTTGGAGAAAAAGCCTTATCTACTAAAACATCAAGTTCTAAATCCGCTCTTAAAGAATCATGAGCAAAAGTATTCTCTGGAGTAGTATGTAAAGTACCAAAAATTCTATCACTTACAGTAACATTATCTTCTTCGCTATGACTCCAAAAAATATTAACTGGATCTAATCTTTCTCTAAAATAAAGTATATCAGGCCTAGGTATTATCATAAATAATTATCAAAAGAAAGGGTTATTAAAATTTAATATGTTATAATATATACTTCTTAACTACATTAAAAATGGTTTATTTCTTGAAATGCACTAATCTTACAAAATTTTTTTCTCATCACTGAAAGATTAGCAGAAGATTTTATAAAAGAATGCACTGATTTGAGAAAAAACATGGAAGAGCTTATAAATTTAATTACCTTTTGTAGCTACAAGAGGCTCAGAGAAAAATATAAGATCAGTGCATAGCTTGCAAAGATGCACAACACGAAAAACAAAACAGTATAAACCGACTGTAAACACAAAAAAACAGCTTTAAAAGACAGTTAAACAAAATGGCGGCATGTGTTACAGATTCGCGGCATATGTGTCACAAAATGGCGGCATCTATGTTTGTGTTTTCTTTAGTGTTTTATAAATTTAACGTTTACAACGGCTATTTTATTCTACATTACTATATAAATAAAAAGCTAAATTTTAACTTGTGCTATACCAGATTATAAAGTATTACTGTAAGGGCACATTGAACCGAAATATTTATATAGTATTGTGCCCATATATAATATATGACTTACATAGAAATAATAAAAAGAGAAAATAAAGAATATTATTATCTAACAAAAAATATAAGAATTTCTTTAAACAAATGGAAGAAAATAAGAATATACTTAGGAGATAAAAAACCAAAAAAAGAAGAAATAAAAAAATATACAGAAGAAATAGAAGAAAAAACCAAAAAACTAGGAATAAAAAAAGAACAAGAATACTTATACCTATCAAACGAAGATGCAGAATTATTAAAAGATCTAAAAGAAAGCTATACAAAATGGCTAAAGAAAACACCAAACAGCATAAAAGAAAAACTAAACGAAGACTTCCTAATAAGATTCACATATCATAACAACGCAATAGAAGGAAACAGACTAACACTAAGACAAACAGCACTAATACTAAAAGACAAAATAATACCAACAGGAATAAGAGCAGAAGACTATAACGAAGCAATAAACGGAAAAGAATGCCTAGAATATATAAGAAGTTATAAAGAAGATTTCAATCAAAAACTATTAACAAAAGTAAACGGAATACTAACAAAAAATACAGGAATAACATATCCAGGAAGAATAAGATTCTTCAAAGTACAAATATCAGGATCAAAACACACACCACCAAACGAAAAAGAAGTAAAAAAATATTTATCAAATCTCTATAAATGGTATAGTGCCAATAAAAAAAAACTACATCCATTCGAGATAGCAACAATAATACATCACAAAATAGCATGGATACATCCATTTGAAGACGGAAATGGAAGAACATCAAGAACAATAATGAACTTTATATTAATGAAAAAAGGATATCCTATGTTCTTCATACCAATAGAAAAAAGAGAAGAATACTACACAACACTAGAAATAGCAGATAAAGAAGACTACAAAAATTATATAACAAAAATGCTAAGACTAATAATAGACCAAATAAAAAGTTATAAACCTGGAAAATAGAATATAAATTTTGTAGGATAAAATAGCCAACCAAAGATTTAATAAACTTTTAAGTTCCAAATCCTTTTCTGACATATTTGGGATGGTAAAATGTAGATATTTTTAGTGCAAAATTAGTCGGAGCTGTTCTTTTAGCTATTGGAAGCATATCTTTAATAAAAAGAAATTCAAATATTGAAAGCTATAATAGTTTATTGCTATTAAAAATAATCTGGTCTTTTAGTACGATGATTGTTATTCTTATTTCTATGACACAAGGATATCCTAAAATTGGATGGCTTATATTTTGCATATTTTTTAAATTTTTAATTCCATAATTTTTTATATTCAATATGAAACAAACATCCCACTTTTCATCATAACCCAGCATAAATCAATAAGTAATAATACTACTAAAATACCCACAATAATCAATAATTTCTTAGGCCAAAATATCCTTTTCTTAATTAAATAAAATACGCCTTCAATTAACAGATATAATATTAATAAAGGCAATAAAAATATTAACAATAATAAAGATATAACTGTAAATTTTTCATTGAATTGTTTTTTAAAAATTATATTTTTAGCACAGGAATTGCATTCTTTGATATTCGTTGCATAATTACACGCTGTCTCTCATTTTTTTAAGTTTATCACTTCCTTGCTGTTTAGACATTCATTAGTTAAACCTGAAGTAGAACGACAATAAATAGATAACATCTCTGTATGATTTATAACTTTGTTGATATTAGGAAATATAAATAATTAATTTCCCCATTATTTTTCATAACAATTAAAATAATTATTTTCTCTTAATAAATAAAGATTGTAACTCTTAGAATCTAATGTTTTTGTGTCTAGAGAAGTTATAGAATATGCAATGGGCAATGTCATCAACAAAATAAAAATTAAAAAAATGAATTTGTTTTTCATGCTGGCAAAGTTGGTAGAGGTACAACACTACTGCTTTGTCCAGCATTTAATTTACATAACCCATTAACTTTAATTATAAAACCCATTCCTTCTATTTCTCTTGTAAAAGTTGTATCATCACGAATCATTTCCCACGAAGGGGTTACGTGCCCAGCATAGATTCTATTGTTATATAAATATGCTTTCTGCACTTTACAATCACCTTTTAATTCACTAAATTTTTTATTAGTAAACTCTGGGGAAACACCAACAAAGTTCCATCCACTCAACAATTGTCTATCTTCTAAATCAAGCAAATACTCATCCGGTCTAAACCTTAAATATCCTGCTTTATCTGAGTACACCCAAGATGAAACACTAAATATATCATTTCCTAACACTGTTTCTAATTCACGTATTTTATCAATTTCGGGATTTGGAAATATTCTAACATACTGATTTATT
>CAYJSR010000051.1:863-6600 GCA_964373095.1 Candidatus Woesearchaeota archaeon | reverse complement strand
TTTAGTTGAATGTTCTGTTATGGTTAAAAATGCAATTGAGAGAAAGATAGATCGTATACATATTCCAACTAATTGTCTAGATGTTTTAGCGCAGCAGATTGATGGCTTTGCTTTAGAACAAGTTTGGGATTTGAATGAACTTTATAATATAATAAAAAAAAGTTATTGTTATAAAAATATTAAAAGAGAAGAATTTGATGAAATTATTAGTTATTTAGCTGGAGAGTTTGTTACATTAGAAGATAGATATGTTTATGCTAAGATATGGAAAAATGAAGGTAAAATAGGAAAGAAAGGTAAACTTGGAAGAGTAATTTATATGACTAATATTGGAACTATTCCAGATGAATCTTATATTATTATTAAAATTGGAGAACAAGTTATTGGGCATATAGATGAAGGATTTTTAGAAAAGTTAAAACCTGGAGATATTTTTGTTTTAGGTGGAAACACTTATGAATTTAGACATGCAAGAGGAATGACTGCACAGGTTAAACATGCAGAAGGAAGAAGGCCTACAATTCCAAGCTGGTTTAGTGAAATGTTGCCTTTAAGTTTTGATTTAGCTTCTGAAATTCAAAGATTTAGATATTTAATGAATGATAAGTTTGAAAATAATAAAGGTAAAACTGATATTATTAAATTTATTAATGAATATTTGTATGTGGATAAAAATGCAAGTGAAGCAATTTATAATTATTTTTATGATCAATATAAATATTTAGAAATACCTACTAATAAAAAGTTACTTGTTGAACATTATATAAATGAACATAGTAAACATTATATTTTGTTTCATGGACTTTATGGAAGAAGAGTCAATGATGTTTTAAGCAGAGCTTTAGCCCTAGCTATTGGAAGAAATCAACATAGAGATGTAGAAATTGGAATAAATGATAATGGTTTTTACGTTGCTTGTGATAGAACAATAAATGCTTTAACTGCTTTTAAATTAATAAAAAGCAATCAAGTCAGGGATTTATTAAAAATTGCTTTAGATAAGAGTGAAGTTCTAAAAAGAAGATTTAGACATTGTGCTGCAAGAGCTTTTATGATACTTCGAAGTTATAAGGGAAATACTAAAAGGGTTGGAAGACAACAAGTTAGTTCTATGTTGTTACTTAATGCTGTAAGAAGGATAAGTAATGATTTTTGTATTTTAAAAGAAGCAAGAAGAGAAGTTTTAGAAGATTTAATGGATGTTGATAATGCAATTAAAATTGTTAAGGCTATTGAAGATTCTGAAATTAAGATCAGTGAAAGAAATACTTTAATACCTAGTCCTTTTGCTTTTTGTTTAATTCTTGAGAGTTATTCAGATATATTAAAGATTGAAGAAAGACATGAATTCTTACAGAGAATGCATGCCAATGTTAAGGCAAAAATAAATAGAAATTAAAAAAATTATTTTTTCAACCTACTAAATGATTTTATTCTATCTTCTAAGTTTTCTGGTAAATTTAATGTTTCAATGGTCACTGATGGTGTTTTCTTCAGTATAATTGTTGCTTTTCTTATTCTGTATACCAATCTTATTGTAACTTCTTGATTATCTTTTGTAGGATATTTATCTATCGCCTCTAATAGTGTAACTGGAAGTTTATGATCTATTGCTATTCCTTCTCTTGATACTCTAGTGGTAACATCATTTGGTAGTTTCATATAATCTATATGATTATTTATATCTAATAAATATCTTTTATATAATGTCGAGAATCTTTGATATCTAGTTGTGTATAACATAAGAATTGTTATTTATTAGTGAATATAAAGATTATTTAACTGGTTAAACTATTTTGTAATATAATGAAAGACTGCGTTTTACTATTTGATCTTGGCGGTGTTATAGAAAAACATAATTTTATTGGGTTCTCTAAATATATTTATAATAAATATAGAATAAGTCCAATATTATTTCATGAAACATTATTAGAAAATTTAAGATTGAATGATAAAAATGCCATAACTGATAAAAAATTGATTGAAAATTTAAATAAACTTGGATTAAGATATACATTAAAAACATTTTATAAAGACTATTTTAAATTTATTTCTCTGAATAAGTATATTTTACACTATATTAAAAATGAACTTAAAGACAAATATAGACTTGCTATATTTTCCAATTGTAGAAAGATTCATATTTATAGAAGTATAAAAAAATATCATTATGATAAGATATTTGATAAAATATTTATTTCTCAAAACTTTAACACTAGAAAACCAGAATTAAAATACTATAAACTTATTTTGAATAAGCTGAAAGTTAAACCTAAACAATGTATATTTATAGATGATAAAGAAAGAAATATGTCGCCTGCTAAAATATTAGGTATTAATTGTATAATTTATACCAATCTTAAATCATTGAAAGAACAATTAGCAAATATTAAATACTAATTATACCTTAGATTATTATGGGAAAATATACTAAACTTGCATTGACGATAAATGTTGTTTTATTTTTAGTTGTGTTCATAATACATGTTGTTAGATTATTTACTGGATTCTATATTGAATTTGGAAATTTTGTCGTTCCGATATGGGTTAGTGCATTTGGTGCTTTAATTGCTGCTGTGTTAATATATTTAAATTATAGAGCACTATAAAAAACTTTATATAGATGTTAATTAGTAATTATATTATGATTAATAAAAAGTTGGTGGTTTATTTTGTATTATTATTCACAATATCTATATTTTTAATTTCTTGTACAACTAATGTTAAATATAATCCAAATAATAATAATAGTCCAAAAGATTTAGAAACTTCAAATTCTGATAATGGTCCCACTACTGCTGATTTGAAAAATGTTGAAATTTGTAGTTTAGTTTCTCTACCTCAAGTAAATGAAAATTGTGTTGTTCCTGGATTGAAGCTTATAAAAGATCCTAATGATAATCTAAATTGTGCATATGTTGGACAATATGATATCCCTTATCTAACTGTTAAAGTAGATCTACCAGAAACAGATCCAAGGTTATTTGCTAAACTCTTAGCCCAACAGACCAATACACAAATAAATAATATTGCAGATGTAGGAAGTTATGCATTTTCGATCACCTTATTTGGTGCCTCTAATCAAGTTCATGTATATAAGGGAAATAAAAAACTGATATTAAGTTCAAATAGTTTAGATCCTGGTTGTAATCTTGAAGAGCTTGCAAAACTAGCTAAAATAGCAGTTCAAAAATTATAATTAAACTCTATCTGTTAATTCTGTTTTATCTGCATCCCTTCTTCTTTTATTAGCAGCTAAAAATTCTTCTATTGAAATATCAAAACCACATGTTTCATCTGTGTTTTTCCATCTTGAATCTCTTATACCATAACCAGAACCAGCAGATAAAAGTTGTTCTTCAGTAAAAAATTCTACCATCTGATAAATTGATTTAGGTCTTTTCGTATCTTGATAATCTATACCACAACGATGAAGTATAAAATGGGTTATTCTACCTTCTCTTATTATTAATGCTTGATAAAATTGTCCAACATCATCATTTGCGCCAAAATCTATTTGTTCTACAATATATTGTTCTTCAGCCATTTTGTTTCTTTATTAAAATTATTTTATATTCATTTGTTTTCTATAATATATATTTTAAATATAAACCTAATTTGCTCTTCCTCCGTCTATTCCTATAGATCCTTCCAGATCGCCTTCATATTCTATATTATCTATTTCGAATTCAACTCTTGCTCTTACACTATAAACTTCTTTATATATTACACCATCTTCTAAACATTTTTTTCTAAAAACTTCTTCTTCTGGCTCTACATTTTGATATTCTACTGCTGATAATTTAAAATCTCTTACTCTGCCATATTCTTTTAATCTTATAACTACAATATTTCTTAAACTATTAATATATAATGTCCTTCTTGCTATACTTCTTACCTTTGCTAATTTTTCTTCCAAATCCATATGCTATTATTCATGAAAAGATATTTAAACTTATATAACTAAACTTTTTTATGAAACCTAATACAAAAAATGAGAAATTAGAAACTAAATCTAAAGAACATATAACCAAAGATATGACTATTGGTGAAGTTGTAGCTAAATATCCTGAATCAAGTTCTATTATGTTAAATTATGGTTTACATTGTGTAGGTTGTGCTGTAAATCCTTATGAATCAATTGAAAATGGATGTCTAGGCCATGGCATGGAAGAAGAAACAATAAATAAATTAGTTGATGATTTAAATAAAAGTATAATTGAGATTAAAGATAGAATTGATAAAATTGTTTCTATAACAAAAAAAGCAGTTGTTAAATTCAATGAATTTATGAAAGATGATAATAAAGAAGGGAGTGTCATTAGGCTGAAAGTTTATACTGATGAATGTTGTAAAGATTTAAAATATACTTTAGATTTTACAGATAAAAAAGAAAAGACAGAAGAAGTTTATGAAGACAATGGTTTGAAAATTTTTATTGATAAAGCTATTATATCTAAAATTAAGGGTTTAAAAATTGATTATGTAGAAAATGAGAGGGGTAGTGGGTTTAAGATAGATAATCCTAATATAAATTCAGATTCTGGTTGTGGATCTGGCAGCTGTGGCTGTTCTGAATAGAAACATTAGTTTTATAAATTCTTAAAATTTCAATTTATTTATGGAAAAAGAGCAAGATGTTATTATCATTGGTTCTGGACCTGCAGGAATAACTGCGTCTATATATTCTATTAGAGCAAATCTAAAAACATTAGTAATAGCAGGAAATGCACCTGGTGGGCAATTAATGATAACTACAGATGTTGATGATTTTCCTGGATTTCCTGGTGGAATACAAGGACCTGAATTAATGGATAGGATGAGAAAACAAGCTGAACTTTTAGGTGTTAAGTTTATAGATGAAAATGTGATAAAAGTAGATTTTAAGAAAAAACCCTTTAAATTAAATACAGAAGATAGAAAATTTATTGCTAAATCAGTTATTATTGCTACTGGTGCAAGTGCAAAATGGATGGGATTAGATTCTGAAAAAAGATTGATTGGAAAAGGAGTTAGTGCTTGTGCTACTTGCGATGGATTTTTTTATAAAAATAAAGAGGTTATTGTTATTGGCGGTGGTGATACAGCGCTAAGAGAAGCAACATTTTTAGCTAAAATCTGTAAAACTGTTACTGTTATTCATAGAAGGGATCAACTTAGAGCTCAAGCTGCTTTAGTTGATAAAGCTAATTCTATAAAAAATATAAAGTGGATTTGGAACTCAACTGTTGAAGAGTTTTTAGGTAAAGAAAAATTAGAAAGTGTAAAATTAAAAAATCTTAAAAATAATAAAACTTCAGATTTAAAATGTGAAGGTGCTTTTGTTGCTATTGGACATAAACCAAACACTGATTTTCTAAGGGGGCATATAGGTTTGGATGATCATGGTTATGTTATAGTTCATGATGAGGTTAAAACAAATGTTAAAGGGATATTTGCTGCTGGTGATATTTATGATTATAGATATCAACAAGCTGTAACTGCTGCTGGTGCTGGTTGTATGGCTGCAATGGAAGCAAATGAATACATAGATAATTTAAAACATAAGAAATAATTAGTTTTTACTACTCTACTTTTTTAAAATCTGCTAATTTTTCTTCTCCTCTTTTTGCGTAGAAACCATAAATTCCATCTGGCTTAAAAACAATTGCTGCTGGTTCTTGTGCGCCATAAGCAGGACACATTCCCACATCTATATTAAATGACCACTTATTTTATCCGCAACTTTTTAAAACTT
>CAYJSR010000051.1:0-853 GCA_964373095.1 Candidatus Woesearchaeota archaeon | reverse complement strand
GGGAGTATGACCAATTACTATGTGATCTATACCTAATCTGGTTGTAATATCTCTTAATTCTTCTTCACTCATACGTGGAATATGTCTATCCCAAAATATACTGTGTCCGTCAACAAGGGGATGATCTATATATTTATCACTAGCTGATCCAAACGTGCCACTTCTCATTTCCATATGTGCTTTAAACTCCCTTTCATAAAACTCAAGATCATCACTATTGCCTAAATCTCTTGGAATCCCTCCATGAATAAATAAAATTTTTTTCCCATTATAATCTGCTTGATAAAATGGTTTTAGTTTTCTCATCCAAACACCCAGTTTTTTACTACGAAGTACTTCTTTAGAATCCTTTTCAGTTGGATAAGCAAGACTATCAAGATAGTTTCTAAATGCAGAATCAATATCAGGTCCAAATTCATTTATAAAAATATCGCCACCATTGCGCCCATGTACACTACCCATAATGTAGGCATCTATTGGATCGCGCTCACCCCATGCTCTCCTTGCTCTCTTCAAACAAGCTAGAGCTAATAACTCATGATTTCCAAAGAGGGCATTAATTCTTCCCGCACTACTTGTAAAATTCCAGTCTTCCATATTCATAATAGTATCTAATACTAAACGTCCTTGACTACCTCTATCAATATAATCTCCTGTAAAAACAAAAGATACTCCCGGCCTAACTTTTAATTTATCTTTATTTGTAAATATTCCGTATTTTAAATCAAGAGCAGTTAATAAAGATTCCAACGCCGGATAATGTCCATGTAAATCCCCAATACCTATTAATAAATCATCTTCTGACATAAAAACATAACTTCAAATAAACTTATATTCCTTTCTAACAATAATA
>CAYJSR010000050.1:0-6863 GCA_964373095.1 Candidatus Woesearchaeota archaeon | reverse complement strand
TATTATTGCGGCTATTATGAAAATTTGACCTTTTTTATTCATAGTATTTTATTGACTATTTTATATATTTATATGTTTTTTGATGCTTGCTATAACATACTTTTTCAATAAATAGCTTTAGAACTTCATAAGATTGTTCTAATTCTTTAAGTAAAGCTCTTGCTCTAGATAAATCTGGAGTTTGTTTTTTGGCAATACCCATCTCAATATATTCTTCGAAATCTTTTATTGTCACAATTCAATTCTCCCAGATAATATTATTCCATTACATAGATTCTCTCTTAATTCTTTATTTATATTTTTTAAAGATTTATAGTAATTTATTCTTATTTCTCTTTCTAATTCCTTCTCAAACTCTTGCAGTTTTAACTTTCTTTCCTTTGAATTTATAATTGCTATATCTATGTTTGATTTTATTGTATCTTCACCTCTTCCGTAACTACCAAATAATATTATTGTTGATCCTGGATGATTTTCTTCTAAGAAATCTACTATTCTTAATTCATATAAAAGCTTTAAATTTTCTACTTTTTTTAATTTAATTGTCTTTGAGTCTTCTCTGTTTAATTCTATCAAATTTAGATTCATCTTCTCACTCTTATTTATCTTTATTAATTTCTCTTTTTCTAATTGGCTCAGAGAATTTGCTATTGCTGTTGGAGATACATCTAATAGTCTTGATATTTCTCTTTGATTTAACTTTTCTCCAGTTTTTATGCATAAAAGCTTAAATATCTCTAATTGTAATGTTGTAAACTTTAGTTTATACTTATCCATATTACTTTATACGTATCTCTATTAGTTTATATAACTTTCGTTGTTATATTCTATATTTATAACCCTTTTCTTAAGCACTCGTTGCATATTTCCCCAATCTTTTCAATCTCTTTCACTAATAGCTTTTTACAAACTGAACATTTTATTTCCATATTATTAATATAATTCTAAAATACTTAAGTTTGATTATTAAATTTTATATAAAATATAAGGATTAGAGTTATATAATAATTGCTCGTTAATGATTAATAGTGACTCAAAAAAGATATAAGTTACAAGATATGAACAATAATAAAATCTAGTATGTAAATAATTGGTCAAAGATTTGATAATGTTGATGGCAAGATAGATAATATTAATGGTAGAATAGATAACTTGAGAGAGGGTTTAAGTACTAAAATTTATAACTTTATTTTTAAGGTTGATGGTTTAACAAAGAGAACAGATTTAGTTTATAAAAAACTACATTTTGAATAATCAGCTCTTTTTTATTATTTTTGTATAAAATCTTATTATTAAACTTGCTAAAGTATCTAAGAAGTTTCTTGGCAAGCTCTAAAGCTTCATTAATAAACTTTAAATAATCTTCATATTCTGATTTCTTCTGAGGCATAGTATCACTCTCCTTTTATGCTCTGAAACATAAAGGAGGCTATGCCTCAATTATACTTAAAACTTAGGGTTGCATCAGAGCCATCTTTCGTTAAGTTTATATAATTCTGATTAATATTAAATCTATGGATAAAAGAGGTAATGCGTTAATAGTATTAGGATTCTTTTTTGCATTGTTTTTAATATTCTTTTTTTTAGAATATGAAAAACCATTATCTTTTACTGGATATACTATATTTCGGGGGGGAAATAATAATTTTTCAATAAGTGATTTGACTTTGGATGCTCTTGATGTTGACTCTGATAATTCATTTAGTCCAAAAGAAAGTGATTATTTTTATCGAAATGAGATGCTTGGATGTTATTTTAATTATAATATTACCCAGAATCATAACCCAAATCTAACTGTTGGTTTTTATTCCCAAGATAGAAATCAAAGTAATCCTGATGAAGTTTTTTATGATATATTTAATAAAATAGATTTAGATCAATGTGAGGATAATGTTTGTTGTGATAATGATCTTTGTTTAATATATTTTAATGCAACTTCTTTTAAATCTGGAAACTGGAAATGTTTTGTTAGCTGGGATAATTTTAATGTAACTTCTAATTCTTTGCCGATGATTAATAGTCCCCCCATATTTCATAGAACAATTCCAACTATAAGGCTTGATACTGATGGAAGATATATTAATGAAAGTGATGTTGTAGACTTAGATCGTTATTATTCTGATCTTGAAGGTTCTGATTTAGAATATGGTGCTGTTGGTCAATTACATATTCAAGTCTCAGTTAGTCGTTCTGGTAAAGTTAGTTTTAATAATCCTCGTAATTGGGAAGGAACTGAATCTATTTTATTTAGGGCTTATGATGGTTTAAATGGTACATTTAGTAATAATGTTACAATTATTGTTGGTTCTGGTGTTAGTGCTGCTCCAGTTCCAATCTGCAGCCCTTCTTGGGATTGTACATGGGGCAATTGTAATAACGGGCAACAAGTTTGTACTTATTTTGATAGAAACCGTTGTAATAGGGATACTGGAAAACCACAATCAACAATTAGATCTTGTGCAATTCCTAATGTTCTTAGTGATAATGTAAATACTCAAGCAAATAATGGTTTAGCAAATTTTAATTTTTCATCAATAAATGCTAATGTTCCTGTTGTTGGTGGAACACAAAGAAATTTATTGATACTTGGTGTTGTTATCTTAGTTTTATTGATACTTGGATTTGGAACTTATTTTGTTTTAAATTTTAATAAAAATAAGAAGGTAGACATAATACAACAAGGGGATAATATTCAAGAAACAAAGATTATTGATGATGCAAGTGTTAATCTTGATGAGTTAAAAAAATATATTGAAGAAAGTCTTAAACAAGGAGAATTAGAACCCAAAATCAGGGCTGATTTGATTAAAACTGGTTGGCAAAAAAAAGAAATGGATGCTGCATTTAATTTTATTAATGTTAAATTATTTGTCAAAAATAAACTTGCTGCTGGTTTTGATAAAGAAAAAATAATTACTAGCTTGAAATCTAAAGGCTGGAAAGAAGATTTAATAAATTCTATAATGAAAGAACTTGAATAAATTAAAAGTAGATCTATAATAATAAGTTTGAAAATAATATTATCTTAATTATGCCATTGGTGCTGAATTTATTATTGTAGGTAATGATTTTAGAAATTTTGAAAACACTAAAATTATTGATGAATAGGATTACTTTTTTTTAATTATCTTCACTAAATTTTCTAGAAAATCAATGCCTGCATAACCAACTACTAAATTTACAATATAATTTGTGCTTAATGCTGTTGATGTTATTATTCCAATTATTGCTGAGATGGTTATTGTTACTAAGAGATAAGCTGGTTTTAGTTTTGTTTTTTTGTTTATTTTATAATATTTTAAAATTCCAACTAATGCCCTAATTAACCCACCTAATAAACCAAATATTGCTGCATTTAATAGTAAATTCATTATTAAATCTTAGTTAAATATGTTTATATAGCTTTATGTTTCTTTTTTTAAAATGAAATTTGGTGAAATAGGAAAAGATTTAAAGAAATTTTGGAACTTTATTTGGAATGATGATAGTTTATTAAGTTGGGTTTTAAATATTATTATTGCTTTTGTTCTTGTTAAATTTATTATTTATCCTGGATTAGGTTTATTACTTGGAACTACGCATCCAGTTGTTGCAGTTGTTTCTGGAAGTATGGAACATAATGGTTATACTTTTAATTCTTGGTGGGAGATGAATAAAGGAGCTTATAAACAATTTAATATTACTAAATCTGATTTTGGAAATTATAGCCTTATTAATGGTTTTAATAAAGGTGATTTAATGGTCTTAGGTTCTGCAAAGAATATTAAAAAAGGAGATGTTTTAGTTTTTGTAGGAAGTGGCGGCGAGGCTATAATTCACAGGGTTGTTTCTTATCAAAATTTAGATGGTAAAATTTTTGTTCAAACTAAGGGAGATAATAATCCTGGTTCAAGATTTGATGAAATTAATATTACTAATGATAGATTTATAGGCAAAACTAAATTTAAAATACCTTATCTTGGTTGGTTTAAATTATTATTTTTAAAAATCTTGGGTCAAGGATAGACTTTTAAATGTTTAGAAGTTGTTTTTTCATTGAGGTAATGAGATGTTTTGTATTAAATGTGGTTCTTTAATGATGCCTAAAGATGGGAAAATGAAATGTAATTGCGGCTATGTTAAATCAGAAGGAAAAATAACAGATAAAAAGAAAAAAAATGTAAATATTGAAATTGTTGAGGAAAATTCTAATAATCATGTTTTGCCAAAAATAAAATATGAATGTAAAAAATGTGGTTATCACGAAGCATATTTTTGGACAGTACAAACAAGAAGCGCTGATGAACCAGAAACTCAATTTTATAAATGCGTTAAATGCAATAATACCCATAGGGAATACTAAGGTTTAAATATAAGTTTATTGAGTTAATTTGTATGGCGGTTGAGGAATTATCATTAACATTATCTAATTTTGCTCCGATAATTGTTCTTGGAATTATTTTAGGATTATACGAACTGATTTTAATTCATAGAGATGAAAATTTTAGAGGAAGCCATTGGTTTGGTCATGGATTGCATGCTATTTTTTTTATGTTTATAGCTTTATTTTTCGTGTTTTATACTGAATATTTTCTAACCATCACTGGATTAATTGATAAAGATTGGTTTATTTTGAGTAATCCTTGGGCTGTGAGAGCTATAATTGGTTTGATATTAAATATTAAAATGCATGCAACATCTGCTGTAATTAAAGGTGGATTAAGAGGAAGTATGACTGGTGGAATGGCTGAACATTGGACGCATACAACAATAGTTTCAGTACTTGTAGTATTAGCACCATTATATTGGCCTTTTATTGCTCCACTATTGCCTGTATGGGCTACTGGTGCAGAAGCAGCTGCTTAGATGTTATATTTTTTTTGCTGAATGTTCTGAATAAGTAATTTATTTTATATCTTTTATAATTCTTTGCTGGGAATTTTTAAAATATCTTTAGAATTACTTGAAACTATAAATTCTTTATATAAATTAGAATAGATAAAACCTTATATACCTTGATTTAGTTGATAAAACTATGAAACTAACATTAACAGAACCTAGATATCTTAAAGACAGTATATTAATAATTTCCGAATTAGTTAATGAAGTTAACTTAAGATTATTTAAAGATAGAATTGAATTAGTTGCAATGGATCCTGCAAATGTCGCAATGGTCATTTTTAAGTTATTAAGCAGTGCATTTTCAGAATATGAAGTTAGAGAAGAGAAAACAATAGGATTAAATTTAATTAATTTCACACAAATTTTAAAAAGAGTTAAGCCTACAGATACTTTAACTTTAGAATTGAAAGATAATCAAAATAAATTGTGTATTACATTAAGGGGGGTTACTACTAAAACATTTGAATTAGGATTATTAAATATTGAAGAAAGAGAACAAAAAATTCCTAATTTGAAATTTGGTGTTAAAATACAAACAAATACTTTATTATTTAATGATGCTATAGAAGATATGGACATTATTTCAGATAGTTTGAGTTTTAAAGCTTTAAATGATGGTTTTGTTATACAAAGTGAAGGTAATATAAGTAGTGGTAAGGTTGAAATTAGTGGTGATGAAGAAACAACAATTGAGCTTTTAGGCAGTGCTTGTGAATCTAGATATTCTATAGAATATTTGAAAAAAATAATAAAAGGTAGTAAACTCGCTAATAATGTTGTTCTAGAATTTGCTCAGGATTATCCTTTAAGAGTTGAATATAAAGTTTTGGATAGACTAGTATTACAATTTGTTTTAGCACCTAGAACACCAACTGAATAATATTTTAAACCAAAAAATTGATAAATGCCTTTTCTTTTATTTATATTATGAAACTTAATCTTAAATATTATGATTATTTGTTGATAATTTGCTTAACATTAATCATATCTAGTTTTATTATAATTTCTAGTAGTTTGAGTGTTATTAATGATAAAGACTTTTATAATGCTGAATTTGATAAAAATAAAGTCTATCTTTCTTTTGAAGATCCTATTAATGCAAATATTATTAAAGATAACTTGCATCAATTTTTTGATGATAATGATCAATTATTAGATGTTTATACTCTTAATGAATCTAGACATTTGAATGATGTTAAAAATATTATTAATTTGTTTGAGAAAATAAATTATCTATTGGTGTTTATTATTGTAATAACTTTGTTTATATTATTTTATAAAAATTATAAATATTCTTGGGTTATATTATTATTTACAGGTTTTTTTATTATATTTATTGTTATACTCTTATTTTTATTTAGTTATTTTAATTTTTTAGATTTATTTGATAAATTTCATAGATTGTTTTTTATAAATAATTCTTGGATTTTTGATGAGACTTCCATATTAATTAAATTATTCCCTGAACAATTTTTTATTGATGCTTTATATGTAATACTAGGAAAATGTTTATTTCTAACTTTACTTTGTTTTGGATTTTCTTATTATTTAAGAAAGACATATAAACTAAATAATTAATTTTAATTTATGTATTTTAATAAATTAATTAAAAATAAAAGATTTTTACTAATTTTATTAATACTTAATTTTATTGGAATTGTTGCTTCATATATGACTTATTTTAACTCTGTTTTGGAATATATGGTCTTAGGCAAGTTTTATTTAATTCCATTTTTTATGGTTAGTTTTTGGCTGTATTTTCTAGCTTTTATATTTGTTTTATATTTATATTTAGATTTGGAAGTTCCCAGATTTTTTGGAAATTTAACTTTTATTTATTGCTTTGTTTATGGTTTTGGCGCTTTTATATTTTATCCATTATTTATGTTATTGGTTAATGGCCTTAGTATTTATCATACTTGGAATATTATTGCTCATGGATTTGTTGGATTGGAATCATTATTATTCTTATCTTGCTAGAA
>CAYJSR010000049.1:0-6915 GCA_964373095.1 Candidatus Woesearchaeota archaeon | reverse complement strand
ATAAAGGAGGCTATGCCTCAATTATACTTAAAACTTAGGGTTGCACCAGAGCCCGGTAATTTATAAATAAAATAATGGTGGGCCCGATGCGATTTGAACGCACGACCCCCACCTTATCAGAGTGGTGCTATACCAGGTTAAGCCACGGGCCCGATAGAAACAAACGCCATAGAATCTTTATAAAGATTTTGGGGGTGTTTTATAGAAAGAATATGGATCTACTTCTCCTTTTAACATTAATTCCCTTTGTGGCAGATTTGTATAAGGAGGACAAAAACCAAACTTTTTCCATACTAGATATTTAGTAATATGCTTTCTAGAATTAAAGCCTATCTTTTTCATCCACAATTCTAACTGTTCTCTACCACAAATCTCAATTTGATTGGAAATATGATATTTATTATAACGTTTTTTAGGAAATTCATACATAGAATTGACATTAAAATTAAATTTTGTTAATATATTCTCAGTTTGTTCAATTGCTAGTCTATTATTTGAATTTACACTTATTACAGGATAGTTATTTAGACTTTTACTTCCCACTTTAAATGATAAACAAAAATCAGAATCTGCAAAACCCTTAATAAAATATTTTGCTTGCCTAGAATTTAAGACTATACTCGGCAAGGGATAACTGGTCTTATTTCCTACAGGAAGTCCTATAGAATATTTAAGGAATGTAAAGATTGCTTTAGATTGAGTGCATAAACTTAAATAATCTCCAGTGGGTCTAAATTTCTCATAAACTCTAAGATCTTTATTAAATAATTTTTTAAATAGATCTTTAAAATAAACTGTATAAAATTTGTATTCATCTACAAGATGCCCCGAATATTCAAGAGAATAATAATATTTCTTATAGTTCCCCATGTTACCATCACCAAAGTGAATGCCTGAAAAATAAGCAAAATTTTTAGTTAAAGTTTTAGGTACAATAATGTCATGAGCTAGATCATACTTACTAAATTCAACTTTTGACAGATCTAACTTCATTAATTCAATTAATGATTTTAACTTTATAAACTTTCAGTGGAAATTGTTAAAAGATTTCCGGGTTGAGTTGAGAATCCTCCAGTTTAATTAAAAATACGCCCTTGATCGGACTCGAACCGATGACCCCATGATCTCTGCTCAGAAAGTAACAGTCTCACAGTCCTTAAGTAGAACACATGTGCTCTACCTGTTGCTCCATTGGTCTGAGCTACAAGGGCGTATATAAGACAAGACAACCAATATTATTTAAAAACCTTTCTAATGCCAAAACAACATATTTAAATAAAAACTAAAATAAACCAAATAATAAAATGAAAATACCATTCAGAATAACAATAAAGACATATATGGGTTTAATTTTATTAGTTCTAACAATAATTGGGATAGTAAATAATGGGATAGCAAATACATTACCCCAAGTTCTAATTGCTTTAGTAACAACAATTTTTCTAGATCTAATAATAAACTATTTCAAAAAGAAAACATTCATACTTCCAGACTCAGCAACAATTTCAGCATTATTCATCGCAACCGCATTAAGTATGAATCAACCTTGGTATATTCCATTAATCGCAAGCGCAATAGCAATAATTTCAAAACATTTAATAAAAATAAAAAATAAACATATTTTCAATCCAGCAGCCTTTGGTTTACTTTCAGTAATATTAATATTTAATTCACAAATGCAATGGTGGCTAACACAACCATTTTGGTTAGTAATAATTTTTGGATTATTTATAACATACAAATTAAAAAGATTTCATTTAATTCTAAGCTATTTAATAACAAGTTTGGTTCTAGCCATATCTTATACATTAATAACACACAATTCAATATCATTAAGTTCATTATTATTTAATGTAAATATATTTTTCATGTTTTTTATGTTAATAGAACCACTCACATCTCCAATAACAAAAAAAGCAAGGATAATTTATGGAATATTAACTGCGATATTTAGTTTTATAGTATTATTATTAATACCTCAATACGAACCTTCAATTACAGCTTTAATTCTAGCAGATCTATTTGTTCCTTTCTTAAATAGGATTGAAATCGCAAAAGTTACATAAATTTTGTAAGATTTTCAGAAAATTCTCAGCAAACTATTTTAAACCTAAAAATAATTTTTTTAAGAACAGTATTTGGAGGAGATAAAATGAAAAAAACATTATATAGTTTAATAACAAGTTTAACATTAATGGGATGCGCACACGAAAGAAATTTTTATGTAGAAGATTTCAGAGAAGAAATACCTGTAACTTCAAAAGTTGTAAAAGTAGAATACAAAGTAGATGACAACGGACAAAATAAAGAAATAACTTTATACGACAAACACACTGGCAACAGTTACAGACTAGCAAGAAGAATGAGTAATAAATCTTTAACATTAGAAAAAATAGCATCTACAAGATACAAAGACAATATTCCAAATTTTGGGGGATTACCATTAGATACAAATTAATCTATTTATAACATCTAAATTAAAGAGATTATAGAATATAATTTTAACTAATTTCTTCACATGATATTTGTTTTCTACTGTTGGCTGTACACTGACGACTTGTATATGAATAAGCAAGAGGATACGTAGTACCAGCTGCTCTTTGTGCTATTTGATTTAATTCTTCAGTATTCTTTTGACATTTACTAAGTGCATCATAACAACTACAACCAACACCCCAACCACCACGATCAATCTGGAAAGTAAAAGAATACGTAACATCATCAACCCACTTTCCATTATCTGAAAAGTCTTTATCCTTCTTCTGTGTATTAGCAATATAAACCTTAAATGCATCAAATATTTCTTTATTTGCTTTATTTTGAGGTTCAATATATTCTTTAAGAACACAAGTCATTTTTACTTCGCAATTCACTCTATATTTTTTAGGACATGGTTGTGTTGTTAATGGATCTGTTGGGTCTGAAATTGTTGATGAATATGCTGGAGCTGTAAGCAATTCAGTAGGAATAAACCTTACAGCAGATTTAGGAATTGTTCCGTCTTTTATTTTATCATTTA
The DNA here is from genome assembly GCA_964373095.1 of Candidatus Woesearchaeota archaeon. Taxonomy (GTDB): domain Archaea; phylum Nanobdellota; class Nanobdellia; order SCGC-AAA011-G17; family GW2011-AR18; genus CAYJSR01. Next base: position 3,896 of record CAYJSR010000049.1, on the reverse strand, counting down.
CATTAATCTCAGCTTTCAAAACTTGATCAATATATTTATTAATTAATTCGTCAGTAAGCTTAGGAGATATTTTTTTAGCCAAAGCAATATTATTTGAATATTTATTCTTTAATTCATTTCTTCTCTTAACTAAAAAAATATTATATCTATTCTCATTATTTTCTATCCATTTATTTTTAACAATCTGCCCAATTTTAATTGGATTTGTAGTAACAATAATACCTTGCGTTCCTGAGTTTATTCTATTAAGTGTATTAGTTGTTTTCTGAATAACACTCCCCTTCAATACTGGAATAACTGTACCTATAGGTCTTATTATTCTAGGCGCTGACGTAACAAATCTTGGTTGAATTATACTAACCGAACATCCAAATGAAGTTCCCTCATTTGTAAAATTACCATCAGGAGTTTCAAGTTCAATTTTAATTCCTGAACCTTCTAAAATATCATACCAAATATCTCCCTCTCCCTGTTCTATACTAACAATTCTATTTTCCTTGTTAATTTTTTTGATAATTAAAGAGGATAATTCATCTAATTTAATTGATGCTGACCCGAGAAAAATAATTTCAGCTTCACTTTCATTTCCTGTCCTGACTATCCATCCTTCTTTTAATTGAGTCCCATTTTTTACCTCAACAAATCCATTCCCAGAATCAACTTCTACTTTGCCATTATCAACATTCAATACAGCATTGGGTTCTGATTGAAGATAAGGTTTATAAAAATATAATCCAATTCCTAAAACAACAATAATTAACAAAACAATTATAATAAAAAGAACTTTCACCCACTTTTTCATCATAATAAAAAGAATAAGAGACTATAAAAAGCTACCGAAAGCATTGGACTTAATCATATATTATTTTTATATAAAATCCCAGCTAAAAAAAATTTTTACTTAATAGTCCATTTATCTTTTTCCTTTTTGTACTAAAGATTCTAATCTTCTAAATGAATCATCTTGAAACTTAGCTAAATTAATCACATCCCTATATTCTTCAGTAGTCATTACAAAAGGATAAACAGAAACACTATCAATTTTACCAGAATCATCATATAATTTTCTAACCTGATCTTTTATATTATAAGTTCTTGCTCTTTGTAAAACCAATTCTGCTAATCCTTCCATATCTTGAATATCTTTAAAATCAAAACGTTCAACAGTAATTGCAAAAGGATAAGGCATTTCTTCACCATTGCTTCCTAAAAAAGTTTCTATTAATACAGGAGGATATTTTCTAGGAATTGAAGTAAAAACATAAATCCTACCATTCTCTAACTTTCTAGTTAAATGTTTATTCGAATAATTAACCCATTTTCCAGTTACTAATCCCCATTCAGGTACTGATTCTGATGCTAGTGAAAGTGCTGGTTCTCCCATAAACAATTTTATTAATAAGCTTTATTTAATTATTTATAGCTAAAAACCTATATTTTCAAGAATACAATTCAATCTAAAAATTCTTTATTTTTAATTTTATTAGGTAAATAAACCTCAGATACAAAACTAATATCTTTAGAACTCAAAGACTGTATTTCAACTTTAGCTTTAAAATCTTTCATCATTTTAAATTGTCTCTGCCAAGCTTTATTATCTTTAAACCAATCATACTCAGATACTTGTTTAATTCTAGCATAATCTTTCTCATCTAATTTAATAAAATGTTTCTTAAGATCATATTTCTCAACATCATCCATAGTGATTCCAACATATTTTACTCCAGGAATAGTTAATCTTTCAGAAGCATGAGCTAAAGCAATAGAACCATATTTAATCACAGAATAGATATATGCACCATAAATATCTCCATCGCATAAAACATAAATTGGTAAATTATATTCTTCATAGAGTCGCTGTAACAATCGCCTTATACCCCTCGTTGTCTGTCCTTGTGATGAAACAATTATAGCTTCATTTTTCTGCCAATACTTATCTTCATTTAATCTCTCCCAAACAGCAGCCTTTTCCATATAAATAACATATTTAGCATCAACTTTCTTGAATTTAACTTCTTCAACATTAGAAGGAATACTCCAACCGCCACTGCCTAATCTACTCCAATCAATAGTATCTCCACGATCTTCAATAATAACTTTACCAGCAACACTTCCATTTTTATTAGCATTAACATGCATCTGTTCTCTAGAAAGTCCAGAAATAACTTCCAAATCTTCTATAGCTTTATCACTCTCAACTTGTTCATCAACCAAATTAACATTAGTTCCAGGAATAGTCCTCTTAACCATATAAAATACATCTCTTAAGCTAGAATGCTTTCCAGAATCAAGTAACTTTTCTTTCATCACACTAGCGACCTCTACAGTTTGTAAGAATTTTTTAGAATGGGCAACGTTAAAGAAACTTCTAGAACCCATTTTATTTCCAAGTTTCAAAGTTTTAGATTTAGTATCATAAATAATATTGCTTAAATTTCTCAAAGGAAATATAATTTCAGGATTTTTTCCTTTTTTTAATTGTTCAACTAATTTCAAGCCTAATTCTTTCAATGCTCTTTTAGGTTCCAATTTAATCATCTATATCTCCAAGTGTTGATTGTTTTTCTCCAAATGCAATATTTTTACCTTTAATTTCTGTATTTTCAGATTCTTTTACTTCAGCTAATAAATCTTTCATTCCTTTTTTTAAAACTTTTTGTAAATTTTCTTCAATTTCAGATTTTTTCTCACCAGTTAAAGTATGTAATGAATTTGCTAATTCAGGGATATATTTTTCAAATAAATTAATTCTATCTTGTTGTTCTCTAGCCCTCACAGTTTTTCTAATATATGAAGCAACTTGTCTTCCAACTTCTTGCAAAGCCAATTTCATATCTTTAATAATTTCTGGATAATGAGCAATAGCTTCTTTAGCTTCAGATGTAAATGGAACCCAAACACTATTCATATGTATCACAAGTACAACTGGCCCAATGGGAATACTATCCTTACTCTGACTTAAACCATAACTCTTCCAAGCAGTATCGACAATAGCTTCAGTAGTAGCGCAAGCCCCTTGTTGATATAATAAAGGAACTCTATTTGCAAATCTCATTATTCTTATAGATTCTTCCTTTTCTATAGACCCACCATAGGCAAGACCAAGTTCTATAACAAATGGCATTCCCCTATAAACTGAAGGAGATCTTGTCACTGCACAATAAAATTCAGCATTAATTTCTTTTTTCAAACCTTTAATTAAAGCTTCTTCCCCCAAAGGGCTCAAACAATCAGTAGGCGGTGCAATAATTTTAGTATTTTGTATTATATTAAATAAAGATTCTGCTTCTTCTCTTGCAATTGTACTTGGTCTTGCTCTAGGGTTTATTTTAGCTTTTTCACAAATTTCATGAGCTAATTGTTGGCTTATTCTAGAAAAATCATTTTGTAAAAAAGAAGAAACAGTTCCAGAAGTACTTCCTTGCATCATTCTAATTAAAACTCCAAGTTCTACACCATAAGGATGAGGTTTAATCTCTTTAGCTTCTTTAGGTAATTGTTCTATAACTCTAGCATAATCTAAAGTTTCTTTTTCAGGAGTTTTATAAGTAATTTTAGCATGAGGATTAATCAACGCAATCTCTTTTATATATTCATCAACACTTTGTTTTCCTTTTTGATAAGTTCCTTGTAATTCAATTTCTATTCTAACACCATGTTCTTTTTTCCATTCAACAACCTTATCTTCTTTTATTATAGGTTCGTTTTTTTGCGTATCTAAATGAATTTCAAAATAATGTGCTTGATGTTTTGAACTTATTCTAGAAGTTACTTGCATTCCTTTTCCTGTTGTTAATTGTCCATACAATAATACTGCACTTATTCCAATTCCTTGTTGTCCACGTGATACACGTAATCTATGGAATTTACTCCCATATAATAAGTTTCCAAATATT
>CAYJSR010000048.1:0-6921 GCA_964373095.1 Candidatus Woesearchaeota archaeon | reverse complement strand
ACCCATAAATAAACCAGACTTATCTCTTAGTTTAGCTTCACTGAATTTATTAAGAATATCAAGAACAGAAACTCCTTCAATGATTTCTTTGGAGATTTTATTTAAATCAAAATCAAAAAAGCCAAGATTACATCTAAATGCAGAAGCCCAATCATCTTCTATTACAACATATTCATTACCAACGCATTTGTGCGGCACACCAAGCAATTCCAATGTTCTTTTTTTACCACTATGATCGACCATAGGTAAAATTATTTTTTCAGATTTAATAACTGCATAATTTAACCATTCAACTAATTCTTTAAATTGTTCAAGATTTATATCCCCCCAATGATAAGTATATCTTGGATGTAGGGGAATATTATATTTTTTACTTAACTCAAAAGCGTCCTTAAATTGAATCTTAATCTTAGAAGCATTTACAATTAAGTCCTTATATTTATTTTTTTCTTCACCAACATTTGCTTCCAATTCTAGTGCCCACCACTCTTCATTATATCCTACTGGAGCAAGAATATGCCCTCGATTTAAGAAATATCCATAATTAATTAAAATATCACCTAAAAAGATTATCTCTTGTATATCTTTTACAACCTGTCTAGCTTGTTCTTCTGTATCCAAAAAAACAACATCTCCGTTTTTTAGTTTCACAATTGGTCCTTCGATTTGATCACAACTACTTATAACGGTACTTTTTCCTGGTCTTTCAGTTTTAAGCTGTGTACCATACGCAATAAAATCATCCAAAACAATCATTGTAGCAGGATGTATTGCATCATCACTTAGGCCAGCAGTTCTAGCTCTACCAAGCCTTACCCTAAAAGTACCCACATTTAAAGGATGCCCGATAACTGGCCTGCCAGCAACTAAATCTTTTATATAATTATAATCAGGAACAATCCCATCTTTAGAACCTTCTTTAGATTTGCCCTTAGCTCTAATTTCTTTTTGTAAATTTACAAATCTTTCTAAAAAAATCCAATGATCCATTCCAATTTCTTTATTCCACTTAGAAAACTTACCCCAAAATTTAGCAAACTTTTGGCATAAACTCTCAGCCATAACTAAACAAAAACCATTTCTTAGTTTATTAGTATAAATCCTTGGTAGATTCTTATAATTTGGAACATCGATTTTTTCACTAGCATCACCATCAATTTGAATTGGTAAATGTTCAGTTAAAAAATCAGCTTCTTTTTTAGAAGGAAAATATTGTAAATTAGTAATCCTATCATGAAAATGTTCTAATTCACTAAATGTTCGATTTACTTCGTCTTCGTTGGGGTCGTAAGCAGCATATCCCATCTTAACACGAATATAATCACAAACAGCAATAAAAATACAAGTAGCAGTTGTACCTGCACTTCTTATTGGCCCACTAAAATATAAACAAAAATATTCCCCATTGCCATCTAATCTTTTTTTCAATTCAAGTTTTACAAAGCCCTCTAATGGCGAAGCAACAACACCGTTGGTGATATAAGCAAGACCAATTCTCAAAGCAACTTCCATGGCCTCTTTTTTATCAACAAATTTGCAGAATTTTTCATTTACAACTTCTTCAGAAATCAAAAAAGAGATTCTCCAATTTTGACTCCCATATTCTTCTTCAAGTTCTTTAATTCTTTTACTTAAACCTGAACCTTTAAGTTGTGGTGCAACAACAGAAATTAATCCTTCTACACGTTCAGCCATATCTCTTGCTAAAGGAATTTCAACTTTAGTATTCGGATCATAACCCTTAGCTCTGGCTTTGTTAGCAGAATCATAACAAAGTTTAATTCCCTCATCCAAGGAATCAAAATACTCTTTAATTTTTAAACTCATTTGACTCATTTCAAACCCAACCTTTCACTAACTAAAACTTTAACAGAATCATCAAGGAAATTCATAATCTTAATTTCTCTAGTTTTCAGATTAATAATTGGAATCTTACCTGGATGAGGAACAATACCTCTTTTTGCATTATCTTCACTTTGAATAACCCAACAAGAACTATTAACCATTGAAACATTTCTATATGTACTAACATTAATTTGATGTATGTGCCCAGAAACAAAAATATCTGGAATTTTATTTATGACCAAAGAGTCACAATCTTCATCAGGAACATATAAAGTTGAGCTATGTGATGGTGCTAAGTGCCTTCTCTGTAATAAAAATTTCATTATTAAATCACACCTACTTAATCCCCCCTTATCTCTAATACTTGGAACAATATCACCATAATAAGGAAAGCTTGCACCATGATACATTAAAACATCAAAACCAGGAAAACCAGAAGAAGCATGAATATTTACCATTGCAGGATTACTCACCATAATCATATTTGGAATTTCATAAAAGCCTTTAGAAATTGTTCTATCAAATATTGGTTGAGGTTCAGACATCCTCATTGCATCATGATTTCCACCACAAATAATAATATTAATTCTTTCTGGACTCATTTTAAAATATTTTGTAGCTTCTTCATATTGTTCATAAATATCTTTTATTTCTAAATCTTCTTCTTGTCCAGGATATATCCCAACACCTTCCACAACATCCCCTGTTATAAAAAGATATTTTACTTTTTTAGAAACTTCTTTTTGTTGTTCGGTGCCATATTCACCACACAACCACTTTATAAATCTCATAAAATCTAATTCTAAAAAGTTCTTAATTCCAAAATGAATATCACTAATAAAAACAGCATAAGCTTCATCAGATGCTTTTTTTAGTTCGTGATTTAAGGGTATGTCTGGAAAATAAAGATTATTGCAAAAAATAATTTTGGTTCCGAGCACGCCAGTAACACCAATAACTTCATCTAAAACAATATCTTTTGCAATCTGATAAATCTCATCCCTCTTCTTTGTAACCAAAACATCAAAAGTACCTGTTGGATCTTCTAATGTAAATTTAATATTTTCATTTTTTGTAATTCTCTTATCTAAAACCAAACCAACAATACTTACAGCTTCGCCTTCTTTCTTCCTAGATAATCTAGCGATAGACAAACTATCTTGCAATTCTGACCTAGAACATAATAATCCTTTTATAGATTCATACCTGCGTTTAAAATAATTCACAAAATCTTTTACTTCCCTTTTTTTATTTTTTTCTTCATAAGAAAAAATAACCTTAACACCATTGCCCTCTTTCAACACCGGTAACTCTTTGTTTTCTATTTGGAATTGGGGCGGTTCAGGATAAACAAAACCCGTTTTCGCATCATCACAAGCCAATAAATCAACAAATTTTGAATAAATAGTTGAATGTCCATTCTTTTCTTGCAAAACCTTCGCACTATCAAAATCAACCCAATTAAAATTACTTAAAAATTCACTTTTAGAGTTAAGAGAAAGATCGTTGTTTAATACAAGCGGTCCAGTTCCAGCTTTATTTAATAATTGATTAAAAGAATCAAAATCTAATTCTTCATCAGTCCCTTGAAAAAAGTCAGGACTAACCAAAATTCCTTTTTCCATTAAATAATTAATTACTTCTTCTCTCTTCATAATTATAAATTAAGTCCTTCTTTAATTGTAGATTTTACATTTGGAACAGTAGAGGAAGGAATACCTAATTTTATTTCTTTTGTTCTCCCATATCTTCCCTTTGAAACAACACGGGCATTTATTATTCCTAACATATCTAATTCTGCAATAATATCTGAAAGTCTTCTTTGTGTCAATGGTTTTAATCCAACTTTAATACATAAAGATTTGTAAACTTCATAAATATCACCTGTAAAAACAGGCCCATCAGAAATTTCACACACATCAAAGATAGAAAGAAGAGTAAGTTGAAATTGTTTTGGTTGTGTATGAACAATATCTAAAACCTTATCTCTTTCTATTTTTTCTTCTGCTTCATCAATATCTTCAATATCAATAGAAAATTTATTTTTTCTTTCTGCTAATTCCCCAGATACCCTCAATAATTCTAGTGCCCTTCTTGCGTCACCATGTTCCCTTGCAGCATAAGCAGCACATTTCTCTATAACTCCCTCTTTTACAATTCCAAACTTAAATGCAGATGCAGATCTATTTCTCAAAATATCTTGAATTTGAATTGCATTATATGGTGGAAAAACTAAATCTTCTTCACTTAATGAACTCTTAACCCTAGGGTCTACATTTTCCATAAATAAAAGATCATTAGAAATTCCAATAAAAGAAAGTTCAACATTTTTCAACTCAAAATTAATTCTGGTTAGATTATACAAAATCTCATCTCCTGCTTTCTTAATAAGTTGATCTATCTCATCCAAAACTAAAATAATTAATTTTTTTTCTGAATCAATATGTTTTAGAAATGCCTTGTATACTTCATCAGTGGGCAAGCCCGTCGCAGGAATATCTAAACCAAATTCTTTAGCAAGTTGTGTTAAAAGACGATATTCAGTATCAGCCACCCTCTTTAATTTACAATTTAAATAAACAAATTCTATAGGTAAGTTCTTTTCTTTAGCTACTTTCAAAATTTGAGAAATTACATATTTACTCACGACGGTTTTTCCAGTTCCAGTTTTCCCATATAAAAATAAATTAGATGGTTTTTCCAATCTAAGTGCTGGAGCCAAAATTCCTGCAATAACTTTCATCTGATCATCTCTATGTGAAATTGCATCAGGAGTATAATTTGATTGCAACACTCTTTTATTTTTAAATAGTGGTTCTTGATTTAAATAATTTTGAAAAAAATTTGTTAATTCTGCCATCTTTTTTTTTCCTTTGATTTAATTTATTTTATATATAAGTATTATTGTATTTAAAAATACACTCATACACCTACATTTCTTATGGAAGATTTGGTAGTATCTTTCTAAATAAAAAGACTAGCAATTACTCTATAAGAATAACACTTTTTACTACAATAAAAATAAAAAAGAAAGGTATTATTATAAAATATATATTATAGTATAGAAAAGTTTATAATATAATATATAAAGAAAGAGAAAACAATGAAAAAATAGGAAATTTTCACCATTCTCAATAAAAACACCATAAACAAACAAACAAAAGAGTAAAAATAAAAGAAGGATTCCATAAGAAGCAGGGGGGAGGGGGTCCACAAGAAAAGAAGGTGAGGTTTATACACCAATCAAAACAAAGAAAACACAAAAACAGGATTATAACTATTGAAAACTAAATATTTCATAATTACATACTTTAAAAAACAAAACTTTATAAACAACCTTACAACTAATTAAGAAAAGGTATTAAAAAATGGATGAAAAAACAACTTCTAAACACATTATTGGTAAGAAGGTAGTAACAAAGAGCGGCAAAGTTTTTGGTGAGGTAAGCAACCTTATTTTTGAAACAAGAACAGGAGAAATTTTACAAATTTCCTTGAGAAACACAACAGGATATTGTGAAGGGTTAGATTTAGAAAAAACAAAACAAGGAGAAGTTTTAGTTCCTTATTCTGCTGTCGTTGCTCTAGGTGATTTTATTGTTGTAGCAGAAGAAGAAATAATTTAGATATTTTTATATTCTCTTGCTTTTTAATAAATATACATAATTGATAGCTAAAATGAAAAAAACAAAACACAAAATCACCACAACACCTCAGCCACCAATAAATTCTGAAAAAACAAACACTAAAGAAATAAATTATAAAACAACAGCAGAAATAAAAATACCAAAAACAATATCAGAACAGATTATTGGTCAAGATGAAGGATTAAAAATAATCAAAAAAGCAGCAAAACAGAGAAGAAATATTTTACTTATTGGTGAACCAGGTACAGGCAAAAGCCTTCTTGGTCAAGCATTAGCAGAACAAATTCCACAAACAAAAGTACCAGACATATTATGTTTTCCAAACGAACAAGACGAAAATAATCCCCTAATAAGGATTATGCCAAAAGGAAAGGGAAGAGATTTAATTGCAAGATTAAAAATTCAAGCATCAACAAGTTCAAGGAATCTTAATATTATTTTATTTATTGTTTTAATAATAACACTAATAACTCCCTGGTGGATTAGAAAGGAATATGGTGATATTATTGCAGCAGCATCAATAATAGGTTCAATGATTTTTTTCATGGCGTTTCTCATCTTCATTAATCTTAATAAAAGATTTAGTGTGCAGAAAATTAAAACACCAAAATTATTAGTAACTAATTCAGATCAACACATAGCCCCATTTATAGACGCAACAGGGGCAAAATCAGGAGCATTACTTGGTGATGTACTTCACGATCCATTGCAATGTTTTCCCCCCACTATACAAATACAACAAAAGAATAGAAATATTCCTATAAACAAATTTGTAAACTCTATTTTGAATAAACACAAATATACTATAATTAAACAAGGAAGTTATCTTGCCGTACATTCTAAAAAAGGCGAATTTTCTATTGTAGGAGAACAAAATAATAGTATTTTTGAAGCTGAAGTTTTGTCAGCGAACAAACATAAGTACAAAGGAAATCTAATAAAATTGACAACAGAATCAGGAAAAGAATTAATAGTTACTTCCGAACATAAAGTTGCTATCAAATCTTTGTTTAACAAAATAAAATATATTAGAGCAGATAAACTAAACTTCTGGCATAAAGTTATTATATTAGAATAAAACCAATTTTTCTTTGTAACCTAAAGTAGTAATTTCAACTAAGAGAGATCATCAAAATCCACTACCTTTAAAAACTTTTAATTCTCGCAATATCCTATGCTAAAAGATTTTTCATTCAAATTAAAATCAGAAAAAGTAAAAAAAATAGAAAAAATATTTTATAATGGATATTTATATAATTTAACAACTGAATCTGGTAATTTGTTTGCAAATAAGATTCTAGTTAAAAACTCAGGAGGCCTAGGAACACCAGCACACGAGAGAGTAACTTCTGGAATGATACATAAAGCAAATGGTGGGGTTCTTTTCATTGATGAAATTAGTCTTTTAGATTATCATTCACAACAAGAA
>CAYJSR010000047.1:0-6963 GCA_964373095.1 Candidatus Woesearchaeota archaeon | reverse complement strand
TTTTAAATTTATTTAACAAATAATCTATGCCATAACTAGCCATTATACAATAATATGGTAAAAAACCTATAGCATATCTTAGTTCTCTATGTGGTTCATAAGTAAAGTATCCTGTGAATATTATTAATGCTACAAATGACAGATCTAAAATTTTATTCCTTTTTTTGAAATTTATTAGGTATACTACTATTCCTACAATTGTAAATATTAATAATGGATTATTTATTATTAGATTAATTGGATAGAAAAAAAGTGTTTTACTATCTAATCTTGCGCTGTAACTTATAACTTCTCTTGCAAAGGTGAATGGGGAAAATACATTTTTGTATGCTATGTAATTGCTTATTAAATATGGTAATGTAAAAACCATAAATCCTAAAAATAATTTTAATGAGTTTTTTATTGTTTTTATATATTCTTTTAGATATAAACCATACAATCCTAAAATTATTAATATTATTCCCAAAGTTAATCCCATTGGAAATCTTAAATTAAAGGCAATACTGAGACTTAATCCACTTAAAAAATATCTATCTTTTGTAAATAAATATATTGCTAATATAGAAAAAAATAAAGCAGGTATATCTGTTAATGGTATAGCTGTGAATATAAAATATATTTGTGTAAAACTTAATAGTGTTGCAGCGATTATTCCTGTGTTCTTGTTTATTCTTCTTCCCATTAAATATACTAAATAAATTGTACCTAAACTGAATATTACTTCTAAGATTTTTCCTATAATTATTGGATTCATCTTTAGTTTCCAAAAAGTTCCTAAAATAATCGGCCATAGTAATGGTCTAAATTCTTCCCATAGTCCTATCTCTCCAAGTGTAAAAATATACTTCCCCATTCCAATGTAAACTGCTGTATCCCACCAAATAGCATTATATTTTAAAATATAGATTATTCTTAAAAGAAATGAAAATACTAATAAAATAATCAATAGTTGGTTATATTTATTATTTTTAATATATTTTTTAAATTCTTTGATTGGTCTTTCAATAAATTTCATTAGTCTTCCATTAATGTTTTAACTATGGCACCAAATGCAGGTCTTGTTACTAGTACTCCTAAAGTTACACCAACAATTGTAACTATAGCAAAACCAGTTAATAATCCTGCGCCTGCTCTTAATAATGGCAACATTGCTGCTACTGTTGTTGCATATGCTGCTAGAATCACAAAAAATGCTTGCTTTATTTTTTGTCTTAATCCTGAAGATTTACCAAATAATACTTCATCTGTGATAACTATCTGATCATTTACACCAGTTCCAACTGCAGCTAAGATTCCTGCTACTGCTGCTATATCTAAATTCTGTTTGAATAATGCTGCGAAACCTAAAATTAAATAAATCTCACTAATTACAATTACCATGATTGGTATTGTAATCTTTAGACTCCTGTATCTTATATAAATTACTAAAGCTACGCCGATAGTTGCTAGAATTCCAATTAATAGTGCGTTGTTTATAAATTCTTTACCTAGTGATGCAGATATTGTATCTACTTTAACTATTTCTAATTTTGTTGGTAAAGAACCTGTGATTAATATTGTTTGTAATTTATCTCTGTTTATTATTGTATCTGCTATTGCTTCTTTTTGAGTTAAACCAGAACCTGAACCTGATATTGTTATTCTTGTTGCTTTTTGTCCTTTTAGACTGGCGTCTATTTGTAATTCATCAACTTTTTTATCATCTAAATAAAAATCTATTGTTTGATTTAATATTCTTTGACCTGATGTAGTTGGAACTATTGGAATATTTTTTGTTGCTTCTGCTTGTCTTTCTGCTGATTCAGGACTTAAAGAAACTTCAAATTCAAATCTACAGAAATAACTTTCACCAGAAATTTGACATGGTAAAATTCTAGAACATGTGCCATCAGTTCTACAAACTCTAGGAATATCTTTTTGCCCGCCTTGAAATACTGTTGTGTTTCCTATTCTAGCTTCAAATTTACCTTGATTAGCTATTAAATCTTTTACTTCTTCTTTTGTTGTTCCTGCTATTTCAGCTACAATATATTTATTTCCCTCTAAATCTGAAGCTGATTTTATTGTTACATCTGCTAAACCATAGACGTTTAATCTGCTTTCCATGGTTGCAATAATGTCTTTTATTTGAGATTCGTCAATATTACTTTCAGGTTTTAATAAAACTCTTGTACCGCCTTCTAAATCTAAGCCTTTTCTTAAATTTGAAGTTGCAGCAGGAGTTGTAGTTAAACCTAGACTATCTGAAGTTTTTATGAAATTATATGTTTGTTTTGTTGAAACTATTTTTACAGTATTGTTTAATAATATTGATTTTTCCACATTATAAAACTGTTCAGGAGTATTAACTTCCTGATTATTTATTGATAATATTAATTCTCTAGATGTAGGGCTTGCGCTTGAAATTGGGCTTCTTAATCCTGCATTGTAAGCTGTGCTATTTTGTTCTATAGCTGATATGGCTACACCATTTGTTGAGAATTGATAATTAATTGAGAAAAATGATATAATAATAAATAATATTAATATAATTACTCTAGGTTGTTTGAATAAATTCTTTATTTTGCTCATGATATCCCTTTCTTTTTACAATATATCCATAATATTCCTGCGTTTGTTAAATAAGTGCTTATAATATCTATACATAGAGCGATTAATATTATTAAAAACATCTCATGAATAACTATTGAATTTGTTGCTATCAAACCTATAATCATTACTGCTATTGCGCATGCAGTCATTGTTAATCCTGTCTTCATTGAATGAAACATTCTTTCGAATAATCTGCCATCGGTTTTTCTTATTGAATAATTTGTTAATAAAATATCAGTATCAATGCTGTAACCTATGATTAAGAGAAATGCAACTATGCCTGCTGTTGATACTTCTAAGCCAATAATATTGATTATTGCTAAAGTTATTGTTATATCCATTAAAGCTGCTGAAATTACTGCTATACTTGGAGCAAATGTTCTGAAAGTTATGAAAACTATAATTCCCATTAATATAAAAGCGAAAATTATTGCTATCATTAATTGTTTATAGAATGCTTGACTTAATTTTGGAGTTGTTACTTCCATACTGAAGTTTTTTTCATTTAAATCTAAGTTTAATCCTGTTTTTAATTTTTCTTTCAGTGTTGATTCATTTAGATCTGAAACTTCTATTACAAAACCTAATTGCTTTCCTGTCGTAATATCACCTAATTTATTTATTGTTGCTTTTACACCTAGAACACCCTTAATCTGATCTTCTGTTAGAATTTTATCTGTGTAAACTGTAGCGGCAATACCGCCCCTTAAACTAACGTCTTTATTAAAGAAATCGCCAGTTTTAGCTAATTTTATTCCTATTAATGCAAAGGATATTATTAAGATTATTACTGGAATAAACATTAACCATTTATAATTCTTAGACCAGAATAGCTCTATTTTTTCTTGTGACATTGTACTTTAGAACTAATCTCTGCTTTAAAAAGATTTTGAATGAGTTTTTAATCTATCTTACTATTAAAAAATTCTTTAATTCGGTTTATTGGTTCTTTTGTTATTTTTAAATCTATATCTTTAGAGAAACATTTAAAGTAACTATCCCAAATATATCTTTGATCTAAATAGATTATTACTCCTTTGTCTGTTTCTGATCTTATACATCTTCCTGAATTTTGTAAGCATTTTATTATTGCAGGCATTATATATCCATAATCCCACCCTTTGCCAAACTTTTTATCATAATGATTTATTAATTCTTGAGTTTCTAAGTCTGGTTTTTCTAATGGGATTCCAACTACAATTACACATTTTACGATATTATTTTCAATATCTATTCCTTCGCCGAAGTTTCCAGAACTTGCTGCTAATAAAACTGCACCATTTGAATATGACTTGAATTTTTCTAGTAGTTCATTTTTTTCTTGCTTTGTCATATTTGGTGTTTCTGAAAAAGTAGTTTTAATACATAAATTTTGAAATGAGAAATTTATTTTATCTCTTAGATCATAGCTTGGGAAGAATATTAATGAACTGCCTGGAATTTCGTTTACAATATTTGCGCAATAATTTGCTATTTGGTTGAACATTTCTGGAGTTCTTGCTGTATATTTTGTTGTTGTTTCTGGAATTATTATACTTAATTTATTATGTTTTGGAAATGGGTTTTTTAATTCTACAGTTATTCCATCTATTCCTAATAAATCTTTGTACATATCTATTGGTGTCAGAGTTCCAGACATACAAATGATACTATGTGATAATTGTGCTAATGGGTTTGTGATTAATGAAGGATCTAAACAATTGTAAAATAAAGTTAAATGATCCTTTCCTTTTAATGTTTTTGTTGTTTTTATTATTCTTGTAAAACTTTCATCTGGGCCTTGCCATGTTTGTAAGAAATTTGCTAAATTTGAAGCTGCACTTCTTTTTTTACTTTCTTTATCTTTTATTTCTTTTCCTACTGCTAAAGAATCGTTTATTAATTGTGTTAACTCTATATTTGTTTCTATCTCTTTTATTATATCTGCTTTTTGAATTAGAGATTCTTTTATTGTGTAATTTAATTTTCTATCTGAAAGGTTTTCTATTGCAGTTTTGACTTTTTCTATTGCTTTTCCTATATCTTTAAAGCCTAATGAATCTGCTTCTCTTGCTGCTATATCTACTGTTGTTGTTGATAATTGTGTGCTTAATAGTTCTCTACACTTATTTGGTAAATTATGAGCTTCATCTATTATTATTATACATTTTGAAAGATCTTTATTTATTTTTTCTAATAAATTGTCTCTTATTGTTGGATTTAGAATATGATGATAATCCGCGATTATTACTGTTGCAGTTTTAGCCATTAAACAGGCTACTTCAAACGGACAAAGAACTTTATTTTTAGATTCTTTTTTTAATTCTTCTACGTGTAAAATCTTTTTACTTAATTCACTTAAAGTTACTTCTGTTTGTATTGAAAGTTTTTCCTTATTTTTTAAATTGTTATAGTAAGAACATTGTTTCTTTTCAACCATTTCTTTACAATAATCATAGAATTCTCCTGTTGTCATATCTGTGACTCCTTCTTGAGCGCACATCCATTTTTTACCTATTAAATCTACTACACTAAAAGTTAAATTGTGTTTTTCTTTCATTAATCTTAGAGTTTCTATTGCTATTCTATGTTGGGTGTGTTTTGGAGTTATGAAGAATACTGTTAATTTATTTTTTATTGCATAAGTAACTGTTACAGATAATGCTGCTGCTGTTTTACCTGTGCCTGTTGGAGAATGAGCTATTAAATTTGTTTTTTTTGTTAAAGTTTCTTCTATCTTTTCTATCAAATCTCTCTGGGTTTCTCTGATGTTTTCATGCGGGAAGAGGATTTCCATATATTTGGATTATTTTATAGTTTTTAATAGTTTAGAAATCTTTAAATTGTATAAAGTAATAGATATATTACAAAAGAGGTTATATGTTTAGAAAAAAGTTTAGTAAAATATCTAAAAGAGATGGAAGAATACTTGATTTTGATAAAAATAAAATTGTTTCTTCTATAGCTAAAGCTGCTGTTTCTATTGGAGAAGATACTAAAATCGGAAATATATTACAAAATAAGATTGAAAAGCTATTATTTAAAAAATATAAGGGAAGATTACCAACAGTAGAAAATGTAGAAAATGTAATTGAAGAGGTTTTGATTAAAGAAGGATATAATAAATTGGCTAAAGCTTATATCTTACATAAAGAACAGAGACAAGAAATTAGGGATGCTAGAAAAATTCATGGACTTAATAAAGAAGATCTTAAACTAAGTATTAATGCTATTAAAGTTTTACAAAATAGATATTTAATAAAAAATAATGAAGGTGAAGTTATAGAAACACCATTAGGAATGTTTCATAGGGTTGCTAAGGCTGTCGCTGCTGTTGAATCTAAATATAATAAAGATCCTAGATATTATGAACAAGAATTTTTTAATATTATGGTTAATCTAGAATTTATTCCTAATTCTCCTTGTCTGATGAATGCTGGAACAAGAAATCAACAATTAAGTGCTTGTTTCGTTTTACCTTTAGAAGATTCTTTAGATAAAATATTTGATACTTTGAAAACTTCTGCTTTAATACAGAAAACTGGTGCAGGAACTGGATTTGATTTTTCTAAATTAAGAGAACGAGGTAGTTTTATTGGTTCTACATCTGGATCTTCTTCTGGTCCTGTAAGTTTTATGAGTATTTATGATAAGATGACTGAAGTTATTAAACAAGGTTCTAGAAGGAGGGGGGCTAATATGGGTACTTTAAGAGTAGATCATCCAGATATTTTAGAGTTTATAGTTTGCAAGAATAATCCTAATGCTTTTAATAATTTTAATATTTCTGTTTCTGTCACTGATAATTTTATGAGGGCTGTTTTAACTAATAAAAGTTATGATTTAATTGATCCTAGAACTAATGAAGTCTATAAAAAATTAAATGCTAGGATTGTTTTCGATTTAATTGTTACTAATAGTTTGGCAACTGGAGATCCTGGATTAGTCTTTATTGATAGAATAAATAAATTAAATTGTTTGGATGAGAAAATAACTGCTGTCAATGCTTGTGCTGAACAACCTTTATTAGATAATGAGTCTTGTATTCTTGGAAGTCTTAATTTAACTAAATTTGTAAAAGATACAAACAATATTAATTGGTATAAATTAAAGATGGTTATCCATACAGCTGTTAGATTTTTAGATGATGTTATAGACGCAAATGATTATGTTAATGAAAATATAAAACAAGTTACACTTGATAATAGAAGAATTGGTTTGGGTGTTATGGGTTTTGCTGATATGTTAATAATGCTTGGAATAAATTATGATAGTTTAGAAGCTTTGGAATTAGCTAAGAAATTAATGAAATTTATTACTTTCGAATCTAGAAAAGCCTCAATAGATCTTGGGTTTGAAAAAGGAGATTTTAAAAATTTTAAATTAAGTAAA
>CAYJSR010000046.1:0-7272 GCA_964373095.1 Candidatus Woesearchaeota archaeon | reverse complement strand
TTGTATAACTTAGCTAATCTTAGATCATATTCATTTTCGATCTCTTTTCTTTTATTTTCAATAACAATTTTCTGTGAGGTTTCTTCATTCTTTTGTATTTCTTGAGTTCTTTGGAATTCTTTTAACCGTGCATCTTCTCGTCTTATATCCAATAATCTCTGTTGATATTGCTCAGGAATATAAACCCCACAAATAAATTTAGGATCCACCACAGATAAGATAAAACCCTTCAATTTTTGCTTTTGATCCAATACTAAATCACGATTATTGGTACATTCTAAAAGTTCAATTTTATAACCTGCCTCATCTTTAGCATAATAATTTTCATTTTCTTTAACAACTTGGGCATTTATTTCTAATTGTTTAGCCAAGGAATTATTGGGATATAATACAATATTTTCAACAGAACCCTTTGAGTTATTAATTAATCCGCCAAAGATTTCTCCACCATAAGCCAAGAAGAATAATATAATTAATAAAAGAACAATAAGGGGGTAATACCTTTTAATTTTCATGATTTAGATCATATCGCGAAATATATAAATTTATTCTTTAGGCATTTTCTCAATATATTTACATTTGGGATAATTTGGGCAGGCCGCGAAAGGACCATAAAATCCATTCTTAATAACTAACTGAGAAGTACAATTAGGACATTTTTTTCCATCAACTAATTTATTTAACCTAGCTTCTTCCTCTTTCTTAGTTGGACATTCTGGATTTATACAAAGTTCTTGTGGTCTTTTTTTAGCCCTAAATACTAAAACCATTGGATAAGAACAAAGAGTACAATTTTTCTCAGCAGTTTTAACTTTCCCATTCTTAGGCAAAGTAAAAGTAGTTTTACATCCAGATTCATAACGATCACAAGCAGCAAACAATCCAAATTTACCACTTCTCATTTGTAAATTACCTTCTTTACATTTTGGACATTTACTAATGAATGCTTCTTTATCTCTAGTTTCAATAGCAGCTTGTCCTAAATCTTTCCCAATTTCTTTCTCATGATCTTTAAAATTTTTCAAAGCAGAAGTTAAAAATATTTTAGCCTCTTCAATTACATCCTCTCCTTTCTTCTTTCCTTCTTGAATAGAATCCATCTCTTCCTCAAATTTTCTAGTTAAAGCTTCATCTAGAACTTCTGGACAATATTTCTCTAAAGCACCAACAGTTTTCATACCTAAATCTGTAACTTTAATTGATTTATCCATAATATAATTTCTATCAAAAAGATTTTGTATAATTGTACTTCTAGTTGCTTTTGTTCCAAGATTTTGTTTCTCAAGTTCTTTTATTAAACTAGCCTCATTATATCTAGCAGGAGGTTTAGTCTCTTTATTATGCATTTTAATTTCTAAAACTTTTATCTCATCTTTTACTTTTAATTTTGGCAATTCTTCTTCTTCTAATCTTAAAAATTTGCCATAAAGTTCATGCCATCCTCGTTCTTTAGTTCTAGTACCTTTAGCAACAAATATTTCTTTATTTACATCAATCTCAATAGTTAAAGTCTCTCTAGTTGCCTCATCTCCAAAAGTGGCAAAAAATCTCATTGTTATTAATTCATATAATCCATAAGCTTTATCATCTAATTTTCCAGGAAGTTCACCAGTAGGATATAGTGCTGGATGTGCAGGATCCTCTTTCTTTCCATTATTTGGTTCTAATTTCTTCTTATTCAATAAAAACTCAGCTTCTTTAGGAAATGCTTTAACTAAATTCTTTAATATTTTCTTATAATTAATACTCTCAGGTAGTTTTTGGCTGGAAGTTCTTGGATAAGAAATCCAACCATTGCTATAAAGATCTTGAGCAATTTCTAAAGTTCTTTGAGGACTTATTCCTAAAACTCCATAAGCCTCAATTTGCAAAGAAGTTAAATCAAATGGATTTGGAGCTTTACTCTTAAATTCTTTAATATTCACATTACTAACAAATGCCTTTTTCCCTTTGCAGTCCTTTAAAGATTCTTCAGCTTCCTTCTTGTCCCAAAATTTATCTTCTTTATGCCAAGCATTAATACTCTCAGCTTCTTTTGTTTCACCATTAAATTCTAATTCAGAATAAGGAACTGGTTTAAAAGATTGTATTTCTTTCTCATGATCATGTAACACCTTTAAAGTTGGTCCTTGAACTCTTCCTGTGCTTAAAATCTTAAACATTCCAGTAGAATTTTTAATGCTTAAAGTTAAAGCTCTAGATAAATTTAAACCAAATAACCAATCTAAAATATGACGTGTTTCTCCAGAATAAGCTAAAGGGAAGTCTATATGTGGCTTAGCAGTTTCATAAGCTTTAACTAAATCCTCTTTCGTAAGCGTAGAAAATTCCATCCTTTTAGCATCTTTCTTATTGCAAGCAAAACGCACTATGTTATAGCCAATCAATTCCCCTTCCAAGTCTTTATCTGTTGCAACAATAATTTTATTACATTCTTTAGAAATTTTCTTTAAGTTGTTAATATAAGGTTTAGTAAAAGCTGCTCTCTTAGAAATAAGATGGGACTCTTTCCATATCAAATCAAAAACAGGATATACCCATCCTTTTTTCTCTCTTTCAGCCAAATTATACAAATGACCGACTGCGGGCATTATAATAAGTTTTTCTCCATTATGCTCTAATTCATAATAAGCAACCTTACCAATTGTCTTTTTAATTGGTTTTTCATCTGCTAAAGCAACAGCCAATTTAATAGCAGCTTGAGGTTTCTCACTAATTAATAGTTTACAATTCATAATAAGAGTGTAAAACGATTAATATAAAAAGTTATTTGTTGACAAAATCAGAAAAGCATTTGGCTATATTTATTAAGAAAAGTTTAGAGAAAGAGGGTATAAAATCGAAAATAAATAACGAAGGAACTATCTATTTCTGTGATTACAATAAAATGATAAGGTTCTACTCATTAGGATTAATAGACCTCAACACAGAAAAAATGGAAAAATTTTAAGATTATGTAAAAAAAGATGGAAAAATTCACAATATCAATTATCCAAAGAATGGGAAACTTGTCAACCGACAGTTTGTGATTACAAAAATAGAAACTTCATGAAATTTGAAATTGCAAAGGCCATAATGAAAAAAGAACAAATAATTAGAAATATTAAGTATATTAAAGTAACAAACAATATAATAGCAAAGAAAGAAAGTGTGGACTTTATGATAAATCAACTATATTAAAGTTCAACAATTTTCCCCATTCTAGAAACATTTATCACTCTAGTTTTCCCAATTTTTTCTTCAAAACCAGAAAGTTCATGCAAGTGACTACAAAATAAAATATCTGGTTGAAATTTGTCAACTGCTTTCTTAATACCATAACTTCCAGGAAAACCAGTTATTGATTCCATTTTACTATGTGAAGGATGAACATGAGTAATCATAACTTTTTTATCAAATTTTTTTATTTTATTAAATCCTTTTTCTAAATTTTCAAAGAATTCTTCATCATTTAAAGCATCTAATCCAACATTAGCTAAACTACAACCAAATAATCCAACATTATTATAAACTGCATATTCTCCATGCAAATGCTTAGTATTGTAATAACCTGCTAAAAAATCACCCATTGCTAAACCATCATGATTTCCAGTAACAAATAATACTCTTTTATTTTTTTCAAGAAATGGTCTCATTAAATTTTTAGTATCAACTTTACTTGTAATATCCCCACAAAGTAAAACAACATCAACATTCTCCCTATCAGCCTTATCAGCTAATTTCTGAACTAAATTAGTATCACCATGTATACATCCTGCTGCCAACATTCTCAATTTAGGATTATCAATAGTTTTAACCATAGAAGAAACAAAGTAAATAGATTTATATTGCTTACTAAAGAATATTTTATACCAATATTATTCACATATTGGATATTTTATTAGTTAACATCTCGGCTATTCCTAGATATTTTAAATATTGCAAAGGACTTTACATCTTTTTCAAGTTGTATTAGGTCTTTTTTAATTAAATTTATATCTTCCAACAAAAGATCTGTGTCACTATATTCTCCAATTTCTCTAATAGTAGACAAACGAACGCTAATGGAACGCACCCTATTTCCAATATCTGTTATATAAACATCTAATTTATCTTTTCTTGTCATTTTTCTTCCAAATTATCTTATTTTCTTATTGGTGGCTTTCTTTTTAACCTTATTAACTTTATTCTTTTTTTGTTTTGCAATTTTTCCGATTACTTTAATTCCATTCATGTATTTAATTAAAACGTTAGGAACTTTAATAGTTCCATCTTTCTGTTGATAATTCTCAAGTATAGCAACCAAAGCTCTTGAAGTAGCAACCATGGTATTATTCAAAATATGGACATAATCTTTTTTATTAGATTTAAAATCCAAGTATTTAATATTCAAAGCAACAGCTTGATAATCTGTACAACTTCCAGCAGAAGTTATTTCTTTGTATTCTTTTTGTCTTGGGAACCAAGCTTCAATATCCCATTGTTTAGCAAATTTAGCACCAAGATCACCAGAGCAGATTTCAATAACTCTATAAGGAATACCCAGACTTTGAAAAAATTTCTCACTTAATCCCTGCATATACCTTAAAACTTTCAAAGACTCTTTTGGATGAACAAAGACAACCTGTTCTACTTTATTGAATTGGTGCATTCTAAACAACCATTTCATATCAATCCCATGACCTCCAATTTCTTTTCTAAAACAAGGAGTTACAGCAAAAAACTTCTTAGGTAATTGTTCTTTATTCAAAACCTTATTCTTAAACATAGAAACTAAAGAATGCTCTGCAGTTCCAATCAAATATAAATCTTCATTTTCAACTTTATAAACCACATCCTCAAAATCCTTTAATCCATTTAAAGCTCCAAGCAATGTTTGTTTATTCAACATCATTGGTGGGACAACAGGTGTAAATTTATTCTTCAATAAAAATTCAATCCCATATCTTTGTAAAGCCAAGTCCAATAATGCAATATCTCCCTTTAAATAATTAAATCCCTTTCCTGCATTGTTTATTCCAGCATCAAAGTCAGCACAGCCAAGACCTTCAAGTAATTCAGCATGATTCTTTAATTCAAAATTAATCTTCTTAATTTTTCCCCATTTCCTAACTTCAACATTATCAATGGCATTTTTACCAATAGGAACATCATCATAAAGTAAATTTGGAATAGCCAATAACTTAAAATCAAAATCTTTTCTAATTGCACCCAATTTAAGTTCTATAACCCTAATCTTTTCAGGCAAGCCCTTAGCATTTTTTATTAAAGCAGAAATATCTTTTTTTTCTTTACTTAATTTAGTGATCTCTAAAGTTATTTTATTTCTCTCATGTCTTAATTCATCAACCTTGCCTTTCAATTCCCGCCACTCTTTATCCAAATTAAGAACTTCATCAACCAATTCAGGATTAGATTTATCACCACGTCGTTTAATATTAGTTTTAACTAATTTAAAATTCTCTCTTAAAAAGGTTATATCTAACATAAATAAAACAAACCAACAACCACTTATTAATCTTTTGGAGTTATAAAGTAACAATTATTTACTACTAAGAAGAACTTACAATAGAAAAATTTTAAAATAACTTTCAGAATATATATTATCAAACCAAAGGTTTAAATATTAGCTTTCGCATCTGATCATCAGCAAAAAGGGCGTGTATAATTTTAGGGGGATTTAAATTGGCTGTTAAAAAGCAAAACGTAGAAATATTTGAAGTATTTTTCAGGAGAAAACCTGCGATGATATTAGTCGCATTAAGGAAGAATTCAAAGAATAGATATGGTTCAGTTCTAGCAAAGGAAGTTGATTGCACTTATTCTCATGCAGTAAAGATTCTGCAAGAAATGGAAAAAGCAAAATTAGTAAATTTTGAAAAGCATGGTAGAATAAAAACCATTTCTTTAACAGAACACGGAAACAAAGTTGCAGAATATATTGAAAAAATAGAAGAAGTTCTTAAATAAACTTCTTTTTTTATTTATTTTTTTAACTAACCTAAACTATAAAAACAATTAAATCTTTTTATAATAATGGAAATAAAGAATTTTACTCCGCGACCATATCAAGAAAGTATTCTAAATACCTGTAAAGAAAGAAATACGTTAGTATGCATACCAACAGGTTTAGGAAAAACAAAAATAGCAATTCTTTTAGCAGTATCAAGATTAAATGAACATAAAAATACAAAAGCATTAATTTTAACACCTACAAAACCACTAGCAAATCAAATTTGTGATGAATTCAAAGAATGTACAGATATAAAAGATATAATTTTACTAACTGGAGCAATAGCACCCAATAAAAGAAAAGAATTATACAAATCAGCTTCAGTAATAGTAGCGACACCCCAAACAATTAAGGAAGATATAGAACATAATAGAATAGAATTAGGAGATTTTTCTTTATTAGTTATAGATGAAGCACATAGATCAAGAGAAAGATTCGGAAATACAATTGTAGCAAAAAATTATATTCAGATAACGCATCCAAAAAGAATTTTAGCTTTAACTGCATCTCCTGGTTCAACAAGAGAAAAAATAGATGAGGTTCGTAATAATTTATTTATAGAAGCAGTAGAAATTAGAACAGAGAAAGATGAGGACGTAATTCCATTTGTGCAAAATAGAGCAATAGAGTACATAAATGTAGAACTACCAGAACAACTTAAAAATGTTCATAATTTATTAAATTTAGTATACAAACAAAGGTTAGAATCTGTAAGAAGTTTTAATATACACAAACCAGCATCACAAATAAATAAAGTAGATTTATTATTTTTACAAAAAAGGTTACAGCGCGAAGTTCATAAAAAAGATAATTCAGTATTCTATGGTTTATCATTAGTAGCACAATTACTAAAGTTAAGTCACGCAATGGAGATGTTAGAGACGCAAGGTTTAAATTCTTTGGATAATTTTTTGATAAAATTAGAAACAGATGAAACTAAAGCCGCAAAGAACATAATTAAAGAGCCAAGTATAATAAAAGCAAAGTCATTGATATCAGAATTATTATCACAAAACATAGATCACCCAAAAATAGAAAGATTGAAAGAAATAGTTTTATCTATAATAAATGAAAAAAAAAATTCAAGAATAATAATATTTACGACATATAGAAACACAGTAGAAAATATAGTAAATATTTTAAGAAATATCGGAATAAAAACAACAAGATTAGTAGGACAAAAAGAAGGCTTAACACAAAAAGAACAAATGGAAGCGATAGAATCATTTAATTCTGGGTTATTCAATTGTTTAGTTGCAACCTCAATAGCAGAAGAAGGA
>CAYJSR010000045.1:0-7765 GCA_964373095.1 Candidatus Woesearchaeota archaeon | reverse complement strand
TGGAAAAATCTTAAATTTGACTAGTAGTATATCCGGCACTATGGGATTTCTTGGCAGCTATCAAATATGCCATAGTATATGCTTAGCAATAGTTTCTATTTTATCTTTAATAGGCATAGCAGTTGTAGGAATGCCTTTGTTATTTCTACAAAAAGTAGCAGTTCCTTTTTGGATAGCAGCAGTAGTCTTATTGGTAATAACATTAATATTTTACCTTAGAAAAAAATGCATCCCTAAAAATTTACTTATATTAAATGCGGGGATAATAATTGCAGGTATACCTTTTCAATCAGTTCAAGATTATATTTTATATTTCTGGATAATTGGGGGAATATTTATTGTCCTAAGCATATTTTTTTACTTAAAACCAAAAATATTTAAACACAAATAAATATTATTAAACAATGTCAAAAAAGATTGTGTCAAGAGATACCCCTCTATCTGAAATAACCTTGAGAAGATATGAAAAACCATCTAAAGAAATGTCTCAGAGAGAAACAATAAAGAAATTATGTTTATCTATAGGCTTATTGCAACCAGGAGATTCAAGAGATATTATTGTTGATATTTTTCATGTTTTAATAAACTCAAAAGAACCCTTAGATTCTGAAATAATACAACAAAAAGTTATTGAATATAGAAAAGAAGCCAAACTTCAATTACAAGGCATTGCTCAATCAAACATTAGAAGACAATTAAGAAGATTAAGAGAGTTATTCTTAGTAGAAAAATTAAAAAATACTTATAGAATAAATGAAAACGAATCTTTATCAAATTTATTCGAAGAAAAATTAAAGAAATTTTACATTCCAACAATAATCTCAAGAGTTGAGGAGTATTTTAAAGCCATAAAATAAGTTTAAATATAAGCCAAACCATAAAATAATGATTTTAAGATGGGTGAACTATCAGATAGAACAAATGATGAAGAAATTGGTCTCGCTGAAAGAGCCTTTTATATAGGTATTAGTTATTTCTTAGTCATAGCTTATGTTCCACTTAGAACATTAGTTTCTATTGAAGAAAGAAGATGTAAAACTGCTTTAGATGATGGTTCAATTTCAAATGGCTTTTATAAATTTCATCAAGATTCATCAACTAAAGATATAATGATGGATTATTTACAAATAGCAACTAGGTTTTTTAGAGCAGGATATACTGGAAACAGAAGAATGCTAGTTTAATTTTTAGGTTTAACAAAATTTTCTTTCTAAAAAATAAAAATATTTATAAGCAAGTTCATCATTGCAAATTAATTAAAGAGATGTACCCAATAACTAACAACGCATTGGACCGGTGTTCTGAAATTATTTCTGTGAAGTATAATTCTATTTTATTCTATTCAGTTATTCAGGAGGTAACTAAAAAGCAAATATGAAACAAGTATCTAATACAAAAACAGTACAAAAAGAGTTGAAAACTATAAAAGTTGGTGAACTAATAATGGGAACAAGAGTTCCTTACGAGTATTTTATAACTCAAGGTTCAGGTGAATCTGATTTAGGTTATCACCCAGGAGCATATGATGTTGCTCTTGAAAATGCAGGAGGAGTACAAAACTATAATCATATAGTTTATTCTTCAATTTTACCAAAAGATGCAATAAGGGTTCCCATGCCGCCAAGTGATTATGATCATGGTGCAGTAATGGAGTCCATAACTGCAGAAGCAGGAAAAGGACAAGAATATCCAAAAAGATTAACTGCAGGACTGGTAATAGCTAAAGTCTTCAGAAAAGGAGAATATCTTGGAGGATTAGTAGCAGAATATAATGGAAATAATTCAAAAGAAGACGCTAGGAAATTTCTTAAAAATAATATGATTGGAATGCTTAAGCGTAGGTATAGTGAAGAAGAAATAACAACAAAAGAAGAATATTTTATAGAAAGCATCGAACCAACATTAAAACATGCTTGTGCCATGGTTGTTCTAGGTTTCATAAGCCATAAGATTCCTTTATTGAGTAGAGAATAAACCTCTCCTTTTTTATATTTTTATTATTTCTTTATTTACATGGTTTCAACTTTAAATATCTTCAACTTAGAAAAATTAAATTTATTTTGGAATTTTGTTTGTGAAAGGCAAAATATTTACTATAAAAGAAACATATTAAGATTAAAACAGCCTTGGACTAGTGATAAAATACTACAAAAAGAAAGATTTACTAATATTTATAGAGAATTAGATCCAGGAACTAAATATGCAATTGATAATATATTGGAAATAGAAGCTTCAAAACAAGACAAGATTTTTAATATTATGTTTTACAGATTAATTGGCAGATCAGACACCCATAAATTAATAGGATTTCAAAAACTTAATAATTTTAATTCTAAAAGTATAGAAAATAAATTAAAGTTCATTAGAGATATAGAAAACAAACCAGTATTTACCGCCGCTTACATGGTTGGCGGTTATACTAAAATGGGTTCTAAAGATAAAATAGAAAACGTAATTAAACTATTTACAAATCTAAAGAAGAATTTTAACTTATTTTATTCTAAAATTGAATCATGTAAAAATCCAGAAGAAGTTTATAATGTAATAAAATCGGAATACGGTTTTGGAAATTTCTTAGCATACCAAATCCTAGTAGATTTACTTTATCCGTTAAGAATTTACAATAATGAACCATTATTACCTTACTTACATAATACTTGGTCTAGTCCTGGTCCAGGTGCAAGAAAAGGAATAAACTTAATTTTAAAAGAAAGAGCTAAGCCATTAGAAGTAATGAAATGGCTAAAAGACAATCAAGAAAAAGAATTTAAGCGCCTAAATTTAGATTTCAAATATCTAGAAGTAAATAAAATTAAAATAAATATTTCATTGGCAAATATTCAAAATTGTCTTTGTGAGTTTCATAAATATATAAAAATAAGTAATGGAACTGGAAGGGGAAGAAGAAAATTTATTTCTTTAAGTTAATTTTCAAAGATTCTGAAAGATTTACAAGAATTTAAATTTAATCTTCTATAGAAACAATTTTAACTTTAAAACTTAAATCTTTTCCAGCCAAAGGATGATTAAAATCCAAAGAAATATTATCTCCAGCTTCAGTAACAAGAGCAGGTAATTGTTTTTCTCCAAGATTTACAAGCACAGTCATTCCAACTTTTAGTTGTTTATCTTGTTCTGTTTGACTAGGAAATATTTTTACTAATTCAGGTTTTTTCTCACCATAAGCATCTTCAGATTTAATATTAAAGATTTTTTCTTCTCCTTCTTGCATATTAATTAATGCATCTTCAAAACCCTTGATTAACATTCCTTGACCTAAAGTGACATGTAATGGCTTGTATTCTCTTTTTTCATCAAAGATATTTTCTTTTCTTGCAACATCTTCTTTAGAAGTATCAAATAATTCTCCATTCTCTAATTTTCCTTCATAATCAATATTCAAAGTTGAATGTTCAGTTACTATTTTCATAAAAATGTAAAAGATAGGTTATATTTAAGATTAATCTGAAAGATTTTAAGGAATTTTACTTACAAATTATTAAATTTAATCACCAACAAGAATTATTATTTAGAATCTGCTTGTATTATCAACGTGATAAGCCATTTTAATCAATATCACAAATATGCAGAAAGATTTATAAAGATAACCTAAGTCAAATAAATATCCGATAACTACACGGTACAATAAAATAATTCAATTTGTATCACTATACTTTAGTATGGTTGTGTAGAAGGGTTTAACAATGGAAAAACAACAAGTATTAGAAGCAATAAAACACATTAGGGAAAAATCTCCCAAAAGAAAGTTCTCACAATCAGTTGATTTAATAATAAATTTACAAAACTTAGATCTAAAAAAACCAGAACACAAAGTAGATTTATATTTACAAACACCACATCCAATAGGGAAAAAAAGAAGATTATGTGCCATAGTTGATGCACAATTATCGGCTCAAGCTAAGAAATTCTTTGACACAGTAATCTTAAAAGAAGAATTTCTAAAATGGAAAGATAATAAAAAAGCTCAAAGAGATTTAGCAAATACCCACGATTTTTTTGTTTCACAAGTTGAACTAATGGGTCAAGGAGCAACAATTTTTGGTAAAGTTCTTGGTGCAAGAGGAAAAATGCCAAGTCCAAAAGCAGGCTGTGTAGTTCCAGGTTCAATTCCAAACATAGAGCCATTAGTAAATAAATTGCAAAACACTGTAAGATTACAAACTAAAAATGAATTAACAGTAAAAGCTTCAATAGGAATTGAGTCAATGAAAGATGAAGATCTAGCAGATAATATATTAGCAGTTTACAATACTTTATTATCAAAATTACCTCAAGAAAAAAATAACATAAAATATGCTGCAATTAAATTAACAATGAGTCCAATGGTAAAGATTCAAGAGCCAGCTAAGAAGGAAAAATGAACGAACACAAAACCCATGTTGCAAATTATAAAAAAGAAGAAGTTGCTAGATTAGAATCTTTAATACAAAAATATAAAGTTATAGCAATAGCAGACATGACTAATATGCCTTCTGTTCAATTACAAAAATTAAGATCAAATCTAAAAGAGTCACTTCTTATTACAATGTCAAAAGCAAGATTAATAAAGATAGTATTTGAAAATCTAAAATATAAAATCAAAGGCTTAGAGCAATTAGAGAATAACATTAGAGGAATGCCTGCTTTATTATTAACTAACGATAATCCATTCAAACTCGCAAAAGCATTAAGAAAATCTAAGAGTTCAGCTCCAGCAAAAGCAGGACAATTAGCCCCTAATGATATTATGGTTCCAGCAGGACCAACAGCTTTTCCACCAGGTCCAATTATGGGCGAGCTGGGTCAAATTGGAATTAAAACCACAGTAGTAGATGGAAAAATTACTATTAAAGAAGATACTCAAGTATTAAAAGAAGGCCAACTAATTACGGGCCAAGTAGCAAACATATTAACAAGGTTAGGAATAGAACCCATGGAAATAGGAATTAATATTTTAGCTGCTTGTGAAAATGGTATAATATTTAATAAAGATGTATTAAGCATAGATGATAAACAATATTTAGACAATTTAAAGTTAGCAGCATTACATTCATTTAATTTAGCTTTCAACATTGCTTATCCAACTAAAGACAATATTAAATTATTAATTAAAAAAGCATTTACAGACAGTAATGGTTTAGCAGATTTAAAGAAGATTTTAACAAACGAAAATATTAAAAAAGAATTAAGTAAAGCCAACTTAGAAGCAGAGTCCATAAAAAGTAAATTAAACTTACAAGAAGAATTTTTTCAAGAAGAAGTCAAAAAAAAAGTTGAGTTAGTTAAACAAGAAGTTAAAGAAGATAAAGTTGAGTTAGTTAAAAAAGAAGAGAAAATAAATACAGTAAAAGAAGAAACAATGACACAAACAAAAAAAGAGGAAGAAGTTGCTCAAGGGGTTTTAAGAAGGCTTCAAAATGAGAAAATGGCAAAAGCTAATGAACTTCCCCAAAGGGAAAAAGATAAAGATTTTGAGTTACAAGAGAAAATGGCAAAAGAAGTCTTGAAGAAACTACAAGATGATAAAATGAAGAAGAAATAGATACTCAGGAGGAAAAGACCAATGGAATATATATACGCTGGAATGCTTTTATTTTCAGCAAAGCAACAAATAAACGAAGCAAATATTAAGAGAGTTTTGGAAGCCGCTGGCGTTAAAGTAGATGAAGGAAGAGTTAAAGCTCTGGTAGCAGCTCTTGATGGAGTTGATATTGAAGCAGCAATAAAAGAAGCAGCAGTTCCTATGGTGGCAGCGCCAGTTGCAGCAGCACTTAGTGCTACACAACATGCACCAGCTGCTAAGAAAGAAGAAAAGAAATCTGAAGAAGAAGCTGCAGTTGGACTTGCGGGTCTATTTGGGTGACTTTAAAGTCTCCAATAGCTTGATAGGGTCATAAACTTCTTTTTCTTTTTTTAATTTTTTTCATAGTTTATTATCAAAGATTTTAGCATAACAATTAGAGTTTCAACTGAAGCGATATTATCTAAAATTGTAATTTTCCAAGCTGTAGCATCACAAAATTCAATAATTTATTTATTGTCAAGGCAAAGATTAGTTTTTGTATCTCTTCCATTTTTAGATAAGTCCCAATTTTTTAATTTCTTTTAAGAGCCACTCAGTATCCCTCACATTTTTTATCTCTGGACTTCTAAATTTTATTGACATTTATTTTATACAAATCCAAAGTAAAATTTGGTTATATATTTATTTCAGAAAGAACTAAAAATATTGACAAATTTCAATCAATAACCTTAAAAACCCAAAAATAACTTCAATTATATGTCAAATGTTACATTAGAAAACTATAGAAAAGTTCAGAAAGATATATCACAATTAAAAGATAAACTTAAGGTTATTAATGAAAAAAAAGAGCATTGGTTTAGAAGAAAAGAAGATTTTAAAAGGGAAATAAATGATTTAATAGTTAAAATAAAAGAAATAAAAGCTGAAAAAGATAAAAAAAACATAGAATTACAAGATTTAAAGAATCAAAGAGACAAACATAATGATGAAGTTCAGAGTTTAATAAAAAAAGTAAGAACTTTAAATGAAGAAAAATCAAAAGCATTTCAAAAATATAATATTAAGTCTGATCCTTCAAAGATTCAACAAAAAATAAATGAACTAGAAAAGAAAGTAGAACAAGAAGTTAATTTTGAGAAAGAAAAAAAATTAATGGAAGAGATAAAGAAGTTAAAAAAGTCATACGAAGAGAGCAACAGTGTTAGGGAGATAGCAGAGAAGGCAAGTACAGTTGACAGAGAAATAAAGGAATCAAAAAAGAAGGCTAATGAATTTCATAAAAAGATTCAAGACTTAACTAAAGATACAAACTATGAAGTTTTTATGGAATTATCTAAAAAAATAACAGTTTTAAAGAAAGAACAAGAAGCAGCATTCCAAAAATTTATTGATCATAAAAAAGAATATTCTTCAGTAAATCAAGAATTAAAGGATAAAATGGATGAATATCAAGTTCTTAGGTTAGTATTTAGTAAAGACAAAGAAGCTAAAAAAATAGATCATGAAGAAAAACAAAAAAGTTTTTTCAAAGATAAATTAGACTACCTAGAAAATAAGTTAAAAAATAAAAAGAAATTAACTAATGAAGATCTAATAGCATTGCAAGGATCAACTGCAGAAGAATGATAGTAGTAATAATAAAAATAGTTTTATAAACTTCAATTTATCTTTAAATTTATGAAAGATCAATTAAATCTTGTACCATTTCAAGTAACACTTAGGCAAGATACAGGGATAGGTTTATTAAAAGGAGAATCTATAGGAGAGTTCTTAGAAGAATATAATAAAAGAGTAAAATTAGATTATCAAGATAATAAACATCTAAGAGTTTTGAGTCAAGAAGGAGAATTAGTAGTAGGTTCTAATTCATTTGCAATTGTTCTAACTAATCAAATATTAAGAGAAGAAGGTCTAAGAACAGCAACTCAAGAAGACTTAGAAATGGCTCTAAGAAGTAATGCTTTATCTCTAAAAGGAAGGGATGTAAATACAGGTTTAGTTCTAAGAAGTGAGGCAGAACCAAATGGATATCTAGCAAGAGATTTAACAAAACAATTAATAGAAAGAAATATAGAAGTTCAATATCCAAGCCTATTTAATTTAAAAGATCTAGAATTAAGAGTAGATTTGGATTCAAATTATGGTTTATCATTTAAATTCAGAGAAGGTGTAACTCCAATTTATGCTCCAATTCTAAATTCTCCAAGTATAAGTAAATTTAGTTCAAGTGATATAGATGAG
>CAYJSR010000044.1:0-7778 GCA_964373095.1 Candidatus Woesearchaeota archaeon | reverse complement strand
AGAAAATTCTAAATTAATGTTTAGCTAACTCTTCTAAAAGCTTTTTATCTTCATTTATTACAGCCCTAGCTATTTTCCACAAATCTTAATATTTTATAAACAGAATTAATCATTAAAATAAATAAAAATTTTAAACTTAATATGGATTGACCAGAAATTCTTGAAAGATTTTCAAAATTTTAGGAAATAATTCGAAAAATAATTATTTATCAACTAAAACAACTTTACTTATTTCATAGGTTCCAACGTTTTCAGATTGCATTATTTTTTCAGCTTCTAAAATCCTTAATTTTTTCTTAAACATTGGACAATCAAGAACTAAACTCTCTGCCTCCCCGCCTTCAAAAGCAATATTAATCTTATTTCTCTGGTGTAATTTTACAAGATCGGAAATCAAAGAATCATTAAGTTTACGACCTAAAAAAGATTTATCAAGCCCATCTGCAGCCACATGAACAACTATAACCTCAAACTTATTTTGAATCAGCTCCTTAAGAAGTAACAACTGATCTTTATGCCACAAGGGAGCAAAGACTTTTAATCCTAACTTATCTGCAACTCTCTGCACTCTATCTCTTTGATAAGTAGAAAACAAAGCACCTACAACAACACCCTCAATAAAAAATTCTTTTTTAGCCTTAAGTAAAGCTTTCTCAAGATCATCGAGCTCTTTTTCTTTTTCACCTTCAGTTTCTTGCATTATTAATGGAATTCCTAAAGCTTCAGCTTGTAATTTTACTAAGTCAACATTTGGTGTATGGTACATATAAGAATCTTTATTTCTACTTTTAATAGTAATTAAACATTTTATATCATAATTTTGTTTTTTCATAACATACATTGCATAACAACTATCTTTACCTGAGCTAAATAAAGCAGCCAACTTAACATTAACTTCATTATAAAATTGATTTAAATATTCAGATTTATTTTTACATTTATTTTTTTTGCTTAATTTTTCTATAGCTTTTAAGAAATTACTCCCATATTGAGCAGCTTTTCTTTTTCTAAATGCAAATTCTTTATCTAAACCAAAATCAAAAGCAATTTCCCTGAGTATAACTTTATTTCCTTTTTCATTTATTTTATACCTAGAATCAATACCTAAGGCAAATGAAATTAATTTAGAATCTAGAAAAGGGACTCTTAATTCAACATTATTATACATAGAAACAACATCATCCCTATACAAATCTCTTTCGTAAATATTCAATAAGCCATTATAAGATTCCTTATTTATATCAGAACTTTTCAAATGTCTTTCATAACCTGCAAATAATTCTTCACTTCCTTGTCCTGATAAGACTACTTTAATATTACCTTTCTTAGCAGCCTTGCATGCAAAATAAAATGGTAAAGCAACAGCAATCTTAGTTACATTATTAGATTCAACAAGTTTGCATATTAAAGGCAATTCCTTCTCTAATTCTTCTAAAGATACTTCAACAATTTTAAGTTTTAAATTTAATTTCTCACTAACCTTTTTAGCATATCCTAGATCTTCTGAATTTCCTAAACCTTTAACACAACAGACATAACAATTAAAATCTAAGCCTAGTTCTTTTAATATCAATGCAATAAAACTAGAATCAACTCCACCTGAAAATAATAATCCAAATTTAACATCAGGAACTCTTTTAGAAATAGCATTGATTAAATAACCAGCTAATTTTTTTTTCAGATTTAAATAATCAACTTTAAGCTTTTCAATTTTATAAAATTCTAAATTATTAATTTCTAAAGTTTTATTTTCAAAATCATAAATAAGTAATTCTCTAGGATTCAATTCAACAATATTATTAAAACCAATTTTTTTCAATGCTTTTTTTTCAGAAGCAAATGCAAAACAAGAATCATTAGAATACCAAAGAGGTTTAACTCCAATTCTATCTCTAAATAAATAAACTTTATTATCCAAGATATAAGAACCAGCATAATCCCCATCAATCAAATCTAAAGTTTTCTCAACACCAAGTTTTTCTAGAAGTAAAAAGAAGAGTTCAGCATCATTCTTAGCCTCAATTCCATATTTATTAACTAATTCAATCCAATTATAAATTTCGCAATTAACTATGAATTTACCTTTACCAGAAAATGGTTGTTTTATTTTATTTACAATAGCATGTAAACAATGTCCTATTGCTAAATTTCCTTTTAAATTTTCAAATACAGGTTTATCAGAATAAATAATTTTATCGAGTTTATTTATCCCATAACAAATAGAATAATTATCCTTACCTCTATTAGAAATAGTTTTCAAAGCATCTGAAACTAATTGAATTACATTCTCTTTACCGAAGATTCCAATTATTCCACACATATAATAAATAAGATCAAAAAGCTTTATAAATCAGAAGGTCATTTTAACTAGATAGTAAAAAAGACTAAGGAATTAAAAAATGAGGCTTAAGGTTAAAATTCTACAT
The DNA here is from genome assembly GCA_964373095.1 of Candidatus Woesearchaeota archaeon. Classification (GTDB taxonomy): domain Archaea; phylum Nanobdellota; class Nanobdellia; order SCGC-AAA011-G17; family GW2011-AR18; genus CAYJSR01. Next base: position 5,352 of record CAYJSR010000044.1, on the reverse strand, counting down.
ATAGCTACCAAAGGACCTTTAATTGGAATACTAAATGAAAGAGATATTCATGGTTTAGGAATAAAGCCATTAGACAGAATAAAAATAACAAGATGTGACAAAAATATCCATGATAAAGGATTAATAATATCAGTAGATGAAGCTTTGGGAAAAAAGGAAATAGCCCAAGGCGTAATAGGTGTCTTTGTTGATGTAGCAAATGAATTAAAATTAAAAGAAAATCATTTTATTGAAGCATCACCAACACCGGTACCAGAATCATTAAAATATATAAAAAAGAAATTAGATAAGGGAACTTTAAACGAAAATGAAATAAACACAATAATAAAAGATCTACTAAGTAATAGTTTAACTGAAGTTGAAGCTACTTATTTTGTTTCTGGTTGTTATGTAAATGAAATGACTTTAAACGAATCTGCATATTTAACAAAAGCAATAGTAGAAAACAGTGGAAAATTAAAGTTTGATAAAAAGATTGTTGCAGATAAACATTCGATCGGAGGCATTGCAGGGAACAGAACTACAATGATAGTAATTCCAATAATCGCTGCAGCAGGAATTACAATACCAAAAACTTCAACAAGATCAATTACATCTCCAGCAGGAACTTCAGATGTTATGGAAGTTCTAGCTCCAGTTACATTCTCAAAAGAAAGAATTATGGAGATAGTAAATAAAATAAATGCTTGTATGGTCTGGGGTGGAGCAATGGATTTAGCTTCAGCAGATGATAAATTAATAAAGTTAGAAAAAATATTAAGTATAGATCCAGAAGGATTTTTATTAGCATCAGTTCTAGCTAAAAAATTATCTGCAGGTTCTACTCATGTTTTGATTGATATTCCAATAGGACTAGAAGCAAAGATAGAATCTAAAAGATTAGCTAAAAGATTAGCTAAAAAATTTATTAAATTAGGATCGAAGTTAGGATTAAAGATAAAAGTAATAATAACAAACGGAAACCAACCAATAGGTAACGGTGTTGGTCCAGCATTGGAAGCAATAGATGTTTTAAAAGTTTTAAAGAATAAAGGTCCAAATGATCTAAAAGAAAAATCTTTATACATGGCCTCAATATTACTAGATATGGTTGGAATAAAGAATAGTAAAGTTAGAGCAAAAAATATTTTAGATTCGGGTTTAGCTTACAAAAAAATGCAAGAAATAATAAAAGAACAAGGTGGGAATCCAAATATTAAACCTGAAGATATTAAATTAGGAAGGTTTACATTTGATTACAAAGCAAAACAATCAGGAAAAGTAAGAATATTAAGTAACAAACTAGTTAGTAAATTTGCAAAGATTGCAGGTGCTCCATATGATAAAGGAGCTGGCATTTATTTATACAAAAAAGTTAATGATCCCATAATTAAAGGAGAAACATTATTTAAAATATACTCTGAAGATAAATATAAATTAGAATATGTATTAAAAGAAGACTTAGAAAAAGTTTATACAATATAAAAAAAGAAAAAAATAAGAATTATTACTTCTTCTTCATTGTTTGACAATCTTTACACATACCTGAAGCTAAACCACCTAGTCCCAATAATAAGAAAAGAACCGTCCACCAGGATAAATCCCAAAAGTGCCAAACATGTTTGTCAACTAATAAAAAAGCAACACCAACTAATAACATCAGCACTGCCCCTATTTTAGAACATTTTCCACAGCCATGCATCATCTATCTACACCTCCATTTTATAACATCTTAGAGTAAAAAACCTATATTAAGCTATTGGTTAATAAAGAATCTTATAAAATACATTAAATATATTCTCATCACTTCCAGCAACATAAAAATTAGCTTTGATTTTATCACATTCATTTCTGATATTAGATTGATGTAACTCTAATTGTTTTAAATATTGTTTTCTAAGATAAGGATCAACAAAAGTATGCATTTTAGTATTAGACTCTAAATCAACTAGATTAAAATCTCCTTCTAAATTTAAATTCTTTTCAACAGGATCTAAGACTTGTATTAATATTATATTATTTTTTTTATATCTATGAAGTATCTGTTTGATCTGTTCTAAATCGTAAAAAAAGTCAGAAATTATTACAACTAAAGATCTTGAACTGATTAAAGCTCTATATTTAACTAAAGATTCTTCAAAACTACTCACACCTTCAGCTTTTTTCTTATTCAAATAATTTAACATTGACATAAGCTGAGCAGAACCTCTTTGTGGTTTAAAGAATTCTAATTTATCATCAAAGGTAGCAAAAACAAATTTCTCGTTATTCTTTAAAGCAATATAAGCAAAACCCAGACCAATCATAGAAGCATATTCATATTTTTTTATCTTAGTACCAAAATCCATACTTCCACTAAAATCAACAATAATATGTACTGTTAAATTTCTATCATGTTCGTATCTTTTAACATAAAATTTTTCAGTTCTAGCATAAGCTTTCCAATCTATATTTTTAAAATCATCACCATAAGAATAATTAGCATAATCTCTGAAAATTAAACCAGCTCCCGCAACATCACTTTTTCTCTCACCAGAAAAACTAGAAGCAATTTTCTTCTGAATAACTAAATCAAACTTATCTAATTGTTTTAAAAAATCAGGTTTTATCATTTCTTAATTAAAGATTTAATTACATCATCAGCAGTCATTCCTTGTCTTTCAGATTCAAAACTTAGAATTATTCTATGCCTTAAAACTGGATAAGCCATAGCCTGTATATCATCCTTACTCACAAACTTTCTTCCATGCATTAATGCTCTAGCTTTTGCAGCAAATATTAAAGATAAACTTGCTCTTGGACTTGCACCATATTCAATTAAGTTTTTCTTATCCCTTGTAGATCCAACCAATTCAACAGCATATTTTTTAATATCATTAGCAATAGGAACTTGTCTTGTCAATTGTTGCATTTTCAAAAGTTCAGCAGAAGTAAATAATTTTCTTAATTTTATATCTTCAAGAGTATTCTCAACAAATCTATCAACCATTTGTAATTCTTCTTCAAATTTAGGATAGTCAATATTTATTTTAAATAAAAATCTATCAATCTGGGCTTCAGATAATTTAAAAGTTCCCTCTTGTTCAATAGGATTAGCCGTAGCTAAAATAAAAAAGGGTTCATCTAATTTATAAGTCGAATTTCCAACAGTAACTTGTTTTTCTTGCATAGCTTCTAAAATTGCAGAGTGTGATTTAGGAGTAGCTCTATTAACTTCATCAACTAAAACTAGATTAGCAAATATAGGCCCATGTTGAAATTTGAATTCTTTCTTACCTCTACTCTCATCAATAACATAAGTACCAGTAATATCGCTAGGGAGTAAGTCCGGTGTTCCTTGTATCCTGCTGAATTTTAAATCCATTACATTAGCTAAGGTTTTAATCATTGTAGTTTTAGCCAATCCAGGATAACCTTCAAGGTAAACATGACCATTACAAAGCAAAGCAGCAACAATTTGTTCAATAACTTCATCTTGACCAACTATAACTTTATTAATCTCAGAGAAAACAGATCTAAACTTCTTTTGAATTTCTTCCATATTTACCATTTAATTCACCCAGAGATTTGTTGAAAATAATCCTTAACTACTTTTTGATTTTGCTTTGCTATTCTTTCATTAAAGGCTGCATCGTAACTAGTATATATCTCTTTTGGAAAATTTGGAGGCGTAAAGTCTTCTTTAGAGACAGATTTAATACTATTTATATCTACTTCACTATCTAGTGGATTTATAATCAAATTTAATTCTCTATTGCCTAATTTAGCAACACTTTTATTTCCAAGTATATCACTTAAATTTCCTTCTTTATAACTTAGATTCACATTACTAAATTCATTACCCATATCTCTAGCTGAAGGTTCAAGAAAAGGAATATTAAAATCAAAAGCAAAATTAACATTCATGGAAGAAGCTAAGACAATAATTATTCCAATTAAAGCAATATAAATAACTTTTAGGAACATAGAATTATATTCTATAAATTCACCACTCTTTACTTTACTAATATTTTTAACAACATCATCTTTCAAAGAATCAATTATTAAATTAGATTTATTAACATTATCAGAAACAGTTCTTAGTTGTTCCTTTAGATTTGGAAATTTATCTTCAACATTCAAGTATCTATCTTTTCTATAAGAAAAATAACTACCAATAAATAAATAGAATATAGAAGGAATAATGGCAAAATAAAAATTAATCCCTAATACAACTATAAATAAAAACAAAGTAACAAATACTAAAAGTGAATTTATTATATTTTTGCCTAAATAAAGCAATACAATACTTGTTTGTAGCTCTTCTAAAGCTTTTTCAACTACTTGGCGCTGCATTTTCTAATTCATCAATCCTATCATTAAGATTATTAATTTCAGATTTTAGTCTAGTAATCTCTTTAGTCTTTGAATCAACTTGATATTCTAGATCACCTATTTGGACAGTCTTATTTATAATATCAGACTCTAATCTAGCTTTATCAATTTCTAATGCTTCTTTAGCTAATTTCATTTGACTATATTTCTGTTTCAAATCTTCTTCTTTAATATTTTGTAATTCAAGATTGCTTAGAGTTTTATTAAGTTCAGTTTTAGTGCCTAATAATTGTTCAAAAGTTACATTCAATTCCTGTGTTTTATTATAATATCTATCATTTATATCTCGAAAACTTTTATTAAATACTACTAACAAAGATACCATAACTACCACAACTAAAACCACTAAAACAAATATTTTAACATTTATATTATCTTTAATAAAGACCATGCCTAAGATTAGCAATAGAAGTTTATAAGACTTTGTAAGCTATTATCCTCCTTATTGAAATTTGTATTAAATATGATATTAAAGCAATTAATAAAAATATCCATGAATAACTATTTTTAGTTAATATCTCTCTTCTTGACCTTTGTTTAATGAAGTCGACAATTTCATTAGTTTGATTTATCTCAAATATTCTCCCATTGGTTGAAGAAACGATATTATCTAAATTAGGATTTAATCCCACGCCCTCATATTCAAGTTTATAATTAACAGCAAAAATAGCATTTAAGACTTTATTAAATCCAGTATCATCTACAAACAAAATTCCCCTATAAAGATATTGATCAAATTTATACAATGGAATTTCATTAGAACTAGGTTGAGTGTCACTTTTAACAATTATATCTACAGAACTTCCAATTCTCCCATCACTTATATCTATGAAATTAAGATTATTTCTTTCTGGATCTCCAACAGCCCAATTACTTGCTCTAGTAAATAATATAGAATTTTTAGAATCTAATAATTCAAAGCCATAAAGATTATAATCTGTAGATAATGCAGCTACTCTACCTAAACCAAATCTCCAAACACTAAGAACTGAGATCGGA
>CAYJSR010000043.1:0-8004 GCA_964373095.1 Candidatus Woesearchaeota archaeon | reverse complement strand
CAAACTCCAAAATTAGGAGATTTAATTACTGCTCAAGGTATTTCTTGGCAATTAAAGGTCGTAAATATTAATGATACTTCTATAAAACTTGAAAATTTATTGACTGAAGGAGAACAAACATCAATACCTGGTGAACCTTGGTTATCAACGGTTACTAAAATTCAAGATGAATTTATTACTTTAAGGAGAAATCCTGCGTTGGGAGATTTAACTCCAGTGCCTACACAAACAGCTATATTAATGGGCAGAGTAATTGCTTTTAATTCTACGCAATTTATAGTGGAAGTTAATCCAAATTCACCTTTAGCTGGAGAAGATTTAACATTTGAAGTTCAGATTAAGGAAATTACTAAACCTTCAAAGTAACTTTAATATTATTTTCAATGGTCAAAATTACTAATGAAGATCAAATGCATAGGCTTTATCTTTGGATGCTTAAACAATTTAGATTTTCTGATCAATATTTTAATATTAAGTCTGAAATTACTAAAGGTGACTTTGAGACCCTTGGTGTTAATGCTATGTTTGATGGTGGAAAATTTGAATTTATTAGTATAACTCATGATAATAAATTATTTTTTGAAATGGAAGTTAAATATCGTGGTGTGTCTAAGCTAAAGGCAATTTATTGTTGTTACGTTCCTTTACCTAGCATTTAATTCTCTAAAAATTCTATTTCTTCTTGATCTAATTTTAATTCTATGGCTATGGTATTATTAATTATTTTTTTATAAACTTCGAAATTTCTTAAGATTTCTCTTTTAGACGTATGTGTATAACTTGCTAACTTATCTGCTATTGTTTTCTTTTTTGAGTTCTTCATATTAAATTGCCAAATTCTTAATGGGCGCATAGATCTTTTATAATTTGAAAAACTTTGATTTATTTTAGATTTTATGATGGAAATTCCTGATGAAGTTAATAGACTCTGATAATGCATGAATCTCCAATGTTGCCATTTATGGATTCTTCCTTTGAAAACATCTGCTTTAGCTAATAATTCATAAGATTTTAATAAATCATCTTGGTCTTTGTATTCTATTGGTAAATTTTCGTCTAACCATAATAAATATTCATCTAAATCTATTTCTGCATTTTCTAGAATTCTGTTTGAGTTAATATCTTTTGTTTTAAATATTTTATTTAGAACTTGCATAATGTTTGTTTCATATTCTCTGGTTTCTTTATTTATCATTAATTCATTATTTTCAATATTGCTTTGTAAATCGTTTATTGCTGCCCTTATATCCCCGTTGCAATTCGTTGTTATATTTTTTAATGCTTCTTCTGAGAACTTTATATTTTCTTTTTCGCATATAGTCTTTATTATTTTAAATATATTTAATTCACTTATGGGTTTGAATTCTATTAATGTTACTAATTTTTTTACTTCTTTTATTTTATCATTATATGGATCATTTGCTGTTAATATTATTGGGAATTTTGAAGTTTTTAGTACATTTACTATTGCTATTGCACCACCTCTATCTTCCATGCCTGATAAACAATCTACTTCATCTATGATCAATATTTTCTCTTTTTGAAATAAACTTTGTTGTTTAGAAGCTGAACCTATAATGGATTCTATTTGATCTTTAGTTCTGAAATCTGATGCATTTACTTCAACTATTTCATAATCTAATTCTTTAGCTATTGTGTGTATTGAAATTGTCTTACAAGTTCCTGTTTGCCCATAAATTAAAGCATGTTGTTTACGTTCTATAATCTTCTTTAGTTGGTCTAATTGCTGTGGTATTTCTAAAGAAGACCTTGGTTTGTATTTTTCAACGAAGTTTTTCATTTTTTAAAAACTTAATAATATTATTTTTAAATTTTGGATATAATCTATTTGCTTCTGGCCATGCTAAATTTAATATATCTCTCTTCATTTCATCATTTAATATTTCTTGGAATAAACTATCACCATATAGGTTCTCAACTACTCTTTTTGTGATTAATAGAATTGGGATATGTATTTTGAAATCTAAACTTTCTTCTGGATAAGTTTTATCTATTAATTTTACTAACTTTTCTTTATTGTCTTCTAATAAAATATGTATTAATTCATGTATCAAAATTGTTTTTGCTCTTTCTAAATGCTGTTCTTTTTTAATTGTTAAAGGTCTTGATAGGGCTGCGTATTTCATAGAATTAACTATGAAACATGTTTTATCTCCTTTGAATTTTAATCTTGAAACTTTCTCTATTTCTTTGATAATCTTATTTTCTTCTTTTTTCCATATGGCTTCTAATTCTTCTTTGTAAAATTCTAATTCTTTTATTTGACCTATGGAAAACTCTTTTCTAGACATGTCTGTAAGAAGATTGTCGTATATTGGTGAATAAATAAATTCTATTTTCATTTTTTTACTATGAATGCTAATAAACTTTCTAATTGTATATAATCGTCTGAGCCTTCTACTAGTCTAAATTCTATTTCTCCACAACGTTCTATAATACTTAACTTTTTCTCATCACTTAGTGGAAGGTTCATTGCTTCTTTTTGAATGTCTTTAACTATGTCTAATCCAGATATCCCATGATTTAACATTGTATCTAATAATTTTCTTCTTGCTTCGATAAAACCTTTAGTTAAACATAATGATAATATCTCTTTTATATCTTTTGATTCTGTACTTGTTAAAAATGAACCTGTTGTTTCTTTAGTTATATCTTTTGAACTTGCACTAAAAGATTGTAGTATATTTTGTAGCTGTCTTACGTCTCCATCTGAATGATTGTATAATGCTTCTATTGTTTCTTCATCTATGTTTAAATCTTCTTTCATTGCTATTTCTTTTATAATAGACTTTATTTCTTCTTTCTCTAATTGTTTGAATTTGAATATTGCACATCTACTTTTTATTGGATCAATAATTTTGTTTACTACGTTGCAAGATAGAATAAATCTACAAGAACTTGAATAAGTTTCCATTGTCCTTCTTAATGCTTGTTGTGCTTCTTTTGTTAATGCATCTGCTTCATCTAAAAGGATTACTTTTGGAGAATCTGCTTCTATAGCCATTGTTTTTGCAAAGTCTTTTACTTGGTTTCTGATTGTATCTATTCCTCTGCTATCGCTTGAATTTAATTCCAAAAAATTATTCCTCCAATTATTGCCGTGAAGTTGCTTTGCAACAATTAATGCAGTTGTTGTTTTTCCTACGCCGGCGGGACCACTAAAGAGCATATGCGGGATATTCTTTGTTTTTACTAGGGATTTTATTCTAGAAATTATTTCTCTTTGACCTTTAATTTCTTCAAATTTTGACGGTCTAAATTTTTCTGTCCAGATTTGCGAATCCATAATACTCTAAGCTTTTTATAACTTATAAAGATTTGTGTTGAAAAGCTAATATTTTAATAAAAAAAGAAAAAATGATAAGAAGTTTAATATTCTTCTTTTTTATCCTCAGAATCTTCTTCGTTCTCGTAACTTTCTTCTGAATTTTCATCTTTTGAATCTTCTGATTGTTCCTTAGCTTGTTCTGAACCTGCTTCACTAGTTGAACTACCTACAACTTCGCCAAAACCAACCTTTCTGAAAACTTTAGTTATCTTTATCTTTACTCTCTCGCCTTGTTTAGTTCCAGCTATAAATATTACAAACCCCTTAACTTTTGCAATACCATCACCTTTACTTCCCGCTGCTTCTATTGTTACATCTAATTCTTCACCCACTTGAATAGGTGCAAAACTTCTTCTTTGAAAATCTCTTTCCATAATTTATACACTCCCATATATATTTCAGAAATAGTTATAAACTAATTTCTGTGTTTAAAAGACTGTAAATAATCTTTATAAAGATTTGTTTTTAGCCTTAAATGCTTCTTAGGGCAAGATTTATAAATGTAAATTAAAATTGGATTAAAATGGTAAGTTATAATGGTTTTGAAACTGAGAAGGAAATTCTAACTTATTGGGAATATAAAAAAATATTTAGTAAGCTAAGAAAGAAAAATGAAGGAAAAAAATCATTTTCTTTTATAGATGGACCAATAACTGCCAATAATTCTATGGGGGTTCATCATGCCTGGGGAAGAACTTTAAAAGATTTATTTCAAAGGTATAAAGCGATGCAGGGTTTTGATCAGAGATACCAAAATGGCTTTGATTGTCAGGGTTTATGGTTAGAAGTTGAAACTGAGAAAGATTTAGGATTTAATTCTAAAAAAGATATCGAGAATTTTGGATTAGATAAATTTTCTAAAGCTTGTAGATCTAGAGTTGATAAATTTTCTAAAGTACAGACAGAACAATCAATACAATTAGGTCAATGGATGGACTGGGGTAAAGACTATTTTACAATGAGTGATGATAATATTCAAAGTATTTGGTTGTTCTTGAAAAAATGTTTTGATAAAGGCTGGTTGTATAAAGGTAAGAGAATATTGCCTTGGTGTATTAGATGCGGGACAAGTTCTTCTAAACATGAGATGAGTGATGAAGGTTATGCAGAATTAATTCATCCTTCTATTTATGTAAAAGCTAAAATTAAAAGTAGGGAAAATGAATATTTATTGATATGGACTACAACTGAATGGACCTTGTCTAGTAATGTTGCTGCTGCTGTAAATCCTAATCTAAATTATGTGAAAGTTAAGAAAGGGGAAGATTTCTTTTATTTATCTGAAGCTACTGCTAATAAGCTTGGAAAAGATTCTTTAATTGTTAATAATTTGATGGGATCTGATCTCATTGGTTTAGAATATGAATCTTTTTATCCTGAACTTTATAGTCAGAAAGGAATTCAACATAGGGTTATTCCGTTTGATGAAGTTGGAGAAAGAGACGGTACTGGGATTGTACATATTGCTCCTAGTTGTGGTGATGTAGATTATGAACTTGGTAAAAAATTAAAATTAAAAATATTAGATTCTGCATTGGATGATTTTGGAAATTATATTAATGGTTATGGTTGGTTGACTGGTAAGAATGTTAAACTTGTTAAGAAAGAAATTATAAAAGACTTAGAGAAAAGAGGAATTCTCTACATTGTTGAAAATTATAAACATAGGTATCCTATTTGTTGGAGATGCAAAGAAGAATTAGTTTTTAGATTAGATTCTTCTTGGTTTATTTCTTGTGATGAAATTAGACCTTTAATGAAAAAAGAATCTTCTAAAGTTGAATGGTATCCTTCGCATGTTGGAAAATTAATGCAAGATTGGTTGGATAATATGGAAGACTGGAATATTTCTAGAAGAAGATATTGGGGTTTACCGTTAATGTTTTATGAATGTGATAAATGTAAAAAATTTGAAGTTATAGGTTCATTAAAAGAATTAAAAGAAAAAGCTGTTAATAAAAAAGATGTAGATGCTTTACCTGAATTGCATAGGCCTTGGATAGATAAGATAAAAATTAAATGTAAATGTGGGAAAGAGCTTGAGAGAGTTACTGATGTTGGTGATTGCTGGTTAGATGCAGGCATAGTTCCATTTTCTACTTTAAAATATTTTGACGATCAAGTTTATTGGAAGAAATGGTTTCCGGCTGAATTAGAAATTGAAATGCGTGCGCAAGTTAGACTTTGGTTTTATGCTCAGTTATTTATGTCTGTTGTTTTAGTTGGAAAAGCACCATATAAAAGAATTCTTTGTTATGAAGAGATTAGAGATGAGAAAGGAGAACCAATGCACAAGAGTAAAGGTAATGCCATTTGGTTTGATGAAGCTGTTCAGAAAATGGGCGCTGATATAATGCGTTGGCAATATTGTAGTCAAAATCCACAATTTAATGTTAATTTTGGTTATGGGCCTGCTAAAGAGATACAACGTTATTTATTAATAATTCAAAACTTAGCTAATTATGTAAAACAAAGTTGTGTTAATTTAGGTAAAACTTATAGCAAAGATCTGGCTAGTTCTTGGATTTTATCTAAGAGAGAATCATTAAAATTAAATGTTACTAAATATTTAGATAGTTTAGAATACCATAAGGCTATTGAAGAAATTAAAATGTTTTTATTATTTGATTTATCTAGGACTTATGTGCAATTTATTAGAGATCGTTTAGATGATGGTAAAGTGCAGAAAGTTTTGTATGATTGTTATTTTGATGCAATTACTTTACTTGCTCCATTATTACCTTTCCTTACTGAGAAAATAAATTTAGAGGTTTATAAAAAAGAATCTATTCATTTAGAATCTTGGCCTAAAGCTAATATTAAATTAATAAATAAAGAATTAGTTGAAGCCATGAGTTCTGCTAATGCGGTTATTCAGGGAATAATGGCTGCTAGAGATAAAGAAAAAATTAATGTTAGATGGCCTTTGAAAAAAGCTGAGATATTATTACATAAAGACCATGATAAATATTTAATCGGATTAGAATCATTGAAAGAAATAATATTGCAACAAACTAATTTGAAGGGTCTTAAGTTTATTATTACTACTAAAACTTTAGATGAAGAATTACAAGGTGTTAAATTTGAGTATGGGCATGTTAAATTAGATTTAGATATAACTAAAGAGTTGGAAGAAGAAGGTTATTCTCGTGAACTGATGAGAAGAGTTCAATCTTTGAGAAAAGAATCTGGATTAAAAAAAGAAGATCAAATAGAATTATTTATTAATGTCAAAGTTGATTTAAATAAATGGAAAAATGTTATTATGGAAAGATGTGGGGCTAAAAACCTTAATTTCTCTAAGTTTAGAGATCTGAAATATACTATCAATGGTGAAATTAAAGGTAAAAATTTTGAGATTGGATTTAATGTTTTATAACTTCTTAGTAGTCCTTTAACTTTAAATATCTTTATAAACTTTTCTTTGTACTCTTTATAAATCATATAAGGGGGTTAAGAAATGGTTAAGAAAGAACTTAAAATTGTAAACATTGTTGCTAGTACAAGTTTAGAACATGATATTCCTTTAATAAAATTAGCTGAAAAATTACCAAATACAGAATATAATCCTGAACAGTTTCCTGGATTAGTTATGAGAATTAGAGAACCTAAAACTTCTGCTTTAATATTTGGTTCTGGAAATGTTGTATGCACTGGTGCTAGAAGTATGTCAAAATTAAGAGAATCAATTAAACAGATAATTAAAAATGTTGAAAAAATTGGAATTAAAATCACTGCTACGCCAAGAGTTACTGTTCAGAATATGGTTGCTTCCGGTGGAATCGGAATGGATTTAAATTTGAATATGTTAGCTATGGAACTAGAGAATACAGAATATGAACCTGAACAATTTCCTGGATTAGTTTATAAATTAAGTGGAACTAGAGCGACTTTTTTATTATTTAGTAATGGAAAAATTGTTTGTACTGGAACTAGAAGTGAAAGTAAATTAAAAGAAGCATTAGATTTATTAATTAAAAATTTATTAGCTTTAAAGAAAAAAACTTAGGTGTTTAATTTGAAATTTGTTGAAGTTGCTAGTTTAGAAGAACTTAGAGAGATTAAGAAAAAAATTGTAGAAGTTAAAGGGCAAGTGATTGGTTTATTTTTCTTGGATGGTAGAGTTTATGCTATAAACGGAACTTGTCCTCATAAAGGCGGACCATTATGTGAAGGAGAATTAGATTCTGAAGAAATTGTTTGCCCTTGGCATTCTTTTATGTTTAATATTAAAACTGGAATCTGTTTAAATCATCCTGGCTTTAGTGTTAGAACTTATAAAACTAAAGTTGATAATGGGAAAGTTATGTTAAGTTTAGATTAACCTTAAAATATATCTCTAATCCTCTAAATATTTAAATACGTGAGTAAATTAAATGAACTTATGACTTTAGCAGATGTTGTACGAATGGAAGGTACGAAGCAAGAAATTACAAAAATAATTAAAGATCTAGAAGAATTACCTAATTCTACAGTAACTGTTTTATCAACTGAGCCTGGCGCACCCATTTTAACAAATGCATTAATTGCTTATATAAATCCCAGTTATAAGGGTAGAGTGGCTTTCCGCCTTCCAGATTTAAAGACTAGATATCATTCAATAAACCCCCCTAACCAAAGTGAAGAGATAGACCTAGATTCGCATAACAAAAAAT
>CAYJSR010000042.1:0-8034 GCA_964373095.1 Candidatus Woesearchaeota archaeon | reverse complement strand
CGACTCTTGCTTCTGGAGGAATAAAAAAAGCAATAGTATTAATAAATGAAGTATTATGTGTTATTATAGGATACTCTCCAGCTAAAAAGTTATGTGTACTAGGTACAGTTAAATCATAAACATATTCATCTTCATTGTTGATTTTTCTTATTTCTAAGATTTCATCCCAAAAAATATCAGACTCAGCCAACCTGTTAATATTATTCTTTAATCCTATTTCCAAATCCTGATCATACATAAATGTATTAAATCTTTTAAAAGTCATAATTGATGGATATCTTGTTCCGTCTTCCCACATCCCAATTAATCTTCTTGAAACGTTTACATTTTCTGCTAAATTATCCTGCGATAGCCCCAAAGACAATCTTGCCCCTTCTACAAGTTTTGGGATATTAAGTACAAGATCCACATTTGAGATCAATCTGCTTAATGGTCTTGAAAGCATTAGATCTAACTTCACATTTTTATCTGGATGAGTATATCCAATACTCTCTCTAAACTTATAGGTATTATCATAATCCATTATATAAATTCTAAAATGATTTTTTCTTGTAATCAATCTAGGTACAATGCCAAACCTTAATAAGAAATTGCATAATTCCGGTGCTATGAACCTACTTGTTGTAGAAAACTCAATTTCATCCTTACCAACATAAGATCCACAATCAAATAAAGCAGACAAGAAGTTTGAAATACATTCATTGCCCATTTCGTATAATGGTTTTGGTGTCTTTATTATATGTGACTTATTCCCATAAGGTATATCAAATGTTTCATGTAATATTGTAGCAAGATATTTAGAATTAAAGATTGCTTTTTCTACACGATTTTTAGGAAACTCTTCTCTTCCTTTAATTCCAAATAAGTTATGCCCTAGAGATAAAAATTCTTTTCTTAATTCAACATTGCAATTAAAGAACATTACATGCGTTTTTGTTAAGTGTCCGCCTCCTAAAATATAACCTATAAATCTAAATAACTCTGGGCACAATTTTGGGAATTTAATTTCACTTTTACAATTCTTAACCTTAATATTAACTAATGAGATCTTCATATCTGCATCTTTTAACATTTTATAAGCAATATTTAGAGGTGTAGCACTAGAATATTTCCAAAATCTAAAATTCTGAGGATCTGCTCCAAACTTATTTGCCAATTGTTTTTCATTAAGATTATACTTATTTTTTAGGATATCCATAGCTAAATTAATATCTTTTCTAGAATTATAATATAAATCATTTCTATTTTTAATATAATCAAGATAATAAATATCTTTAATTTTGGGATTTTCTATATCTATTTTCCTTGGTACTGCAATTACCCTTTCTTTAGTTATAAAATCAGCCCTTATTTTTACTAATTCCCCATTTTCAATAGAGAAGAATGGATGTTCAGGTGTAACCTTTAATTCTCTTCCAGATCTTGTTTTTATATAAACTAAATTTTCTGCTCTATGTCTCCATAATTTATCTGTTTTACTTTTTATAATTTTTAAAGTTTCAGGATCCATAGATAGAATTTCTAATTTTTTCTCAACATATTCCCAATCATCTTTTTTCACAATTTTTCCAAACTTAAAATTATCTTCAACAACTTTTTTAATTTTTTCATTTTTACCATCAGCTAGATGTATTATTGTATCACCGCTTACACATTTACCAGATCCAGTTCCACCAATAACCATTAAACTATTTTCATATTCAATTGCCATCCAAAGATAAGCATAAATCTCAGCATTTGCAGTTCCTTTAATTATTAATTGTAATGGGCTCCAAGGATCAGAAGAGAATTTTCTGACAGTATCAAATATATTCATTGGTTTATTCCCTGCAATAAAAAATTTACACGGTTCAATTTCTATATCATAAACTGGTTTCTGTTCAATATTATCAAACACTCTAACTTCTTTTATTTTTACAAATTCTTGGCTGCAGTTTACAAGCCATTTCAAATAATCTACTTTATCACTCTTAAAATTATTTTCTTCTATATACTGAATTATATTCTTAACAAAAGGTTTTGCTAAAGAATCATAATGAACTAAACGTTGATAACTAGTTTTAAATTCTTTAGAAATTTTATTTTTAGATATGCCAAACTCTTCTAATAATTTTAATATTGGTTTAGTAGGAACTCTTCCGTGATTTATATAAGATCTGTTTAGAGAATATTTTTTTGTTAATAATAACTTTAATTTTTCCTGCTTAAATTTGTTCTCAAAACCAATCTTTTCTGAATAATCATTTTCATATATTGAAGGAATAATTAATTTATATTCTTCACTAATATTAATTTTATTAGTTTTAATATAACAATACATTCCAAGTCTTGCTAAAAGATAACTTAAACCATTAGCAAGTTCTTTTGAATAAGTTTTATAACTCAATCCTCCAGAGCAGCTTCCATCTCCATCAAATAATCCTTTTATGAAAGAGGAAACTACTTTATTATCTGATTTAAATATTATTTCAGGTATTTCAACAAGTCTAGATTTACTTCCATAGGGGATTCCAAACACTTTATTAAAGTAGAATGGAACAAATTTATTACATAAATAAACACGATTACCATCAAAGTTTTGAGTTCTTCCAAACTTTTTATCTAAGCATTTAGTTACTGCATTTTTAAATCCATTTTCATAACTAAAAACATCTATATTAGCTACAGACAAATGTCCATTGCTTATAATTGCACCAGCTAAATACGCTAGATCTTCATCTATTTCATTGGGTATTTTTATTGCCTTGTTATTTCCTTTTGTTCCCCCACCATAAACTACAACCTGTGGTTCTTCCAAATCTTCAAATTTAATTTCTTGATTAGTGCACAGCTTGTCAAGCACTTCAAAAGATATGGAGTTGCCACTACCAATTATTTCATAAAAATAACTATCACTATAATTCTCAGAAATTTTATTTCTATAAGCCACTCTATAATTTTTATACGAACTGATCTCCTGAGTAACTAACTCATTTATTTTATTACTACTTGCAACACATATTTTCTGGTTATAAGAAAAATCTTTTAATAAACCATAAACATTAACAGTTTGTCTACAGCCCTCAATATTTAATTTATTAGGTAAAGGCATGAACATACCTACTTCTAATTTTTCTGCTTCTATCAATCTTAGTTTATCATCAGCTATATGAAACAAATGATTTGTAGTTGTTGTTATCTCTGCACCATCTACCAGTTTTATTTCTACTAATCTCTTAGGCGGCGCCAACTTTATTATAGTCTTAATCTTAGAATCTAATTGTTCTAAATTATCTTCTTTAACACCACAACAATTTAGGTTATTCACTTTTATAATATCATTTTCTCCTTCTATTACACTATGGTAATTTTTTTTACATTCACTAAATAATTCATCAATCTTTTTTACAGTTCCATCACCCAACTGTATATATCCCTCAGCGATACAAAAAGTTGGCCCCCTAGAACTTACGTCTGTAGTGTAGGTAGCATTAATACGGCTCCCATCAGGTAAACTTCCATCAAGTAAAGGTTCAGCATAACTAACATATCTTCCACATTTCTGTGCTAGTTTCTCAACAAATGAAGCCATCTTGTGAAGTTCAGTATAAATTAAACTTGTTCTAATATTTCTATATTTTCTATGCACAACATACACAGGAGTATTCAATCCATTGCATTCAACATCTTCTATCATGCTATCATTCATCAAAGGTTCAAGTTCATTTAATCCAACAAAATCCCTGTAAATATAATACATTATTTTCAAATAAGATTCCATGCTTAGTGTTATAGAAAGTTCAGTAAGTAAAACTCTGATATTTTTCTCCAGATAAATTAAAATTATTTGTTTATCGCTAACTCTTATAAAACTCAGATTAATTAATTCTTTAATTCCATCTTCCAAGACTTCAAGTATTTGTTGTTCTTTATTTGTTAATTTTGGTTCTTCAATGTCATAAACCAGCTCTGTATTTTTATTATCCCAATAAATATGTGCAAAAGTATAAGGGGGTATTAATGGATATCTAACATCCAATTTCCTAGCATCATTTAATTCAGGTAAATTTGGTATTGTTGGCTGTTCAATTTTAAATAAAGGTTTTTCTTCTTTAGAAACTTCTGTTTTTATTTCAGTTTTTGGAGCAGCAGGTATTGCTGGTTTAGGACTAGGTATGCTTGGTTTTTGTAAAGGTGTAATTTTATTCTCTGTATCTTTTTCATCTCTTTTTATTGTATTACCAAAAAGCCACATCTTACCACTATTTACTTATTAATTATAAAATATCTTGATATAAAAAACCTTCGTATATTCTAATCCAAAGATAATACTCATAACTTTCACCTGTTTGTTTCAGAAATACTAACACTAACATTGCCAGAAGGATCTAATCCTATATTTTTAATTACTAAATCATTTATTCCCTCTAGAGTTAAAGGTTTTCCAACACTTCTAGTGATATTAGCTAATCCAGAATAATTGGCATAGATACTTATATCATAACTTCCTTTAACAGCAGAATTATCAGTTCTAATAACTAATTTTCCTTCAGGAACATTAATGCCTGGCTCACTAATCAAAACTTTAGAATTTTTATACTTCCAGATTAGAATTTCACCTGAATCATTTATCGTGAAACTTCCCTTCTTCAGATTAACAGTAACAATTCTTTGACTTCCAGGGCCTTCTTTAATTACCTCTCTTATATTTTCATCTAAACTATGCATTACTTGTTTAGTTTGTATTACTACATTTTTATCTCTTAATTTATTTATAACAGGCAAACCAGCAGCTAAGAGTATTGTTATTATAACTATTCCCAAACCAAAATAAAGAATTGCACCTATCCACACATCTCCTTTTTTTTGCATAGTAATTAAAAAGAAAAGTAGTTTATTAATGTTTAGTTTTTAAAAATTTAAATAAAAAAAGAAATAAAAAGTAACTAATTCAGTTACAAGTCTTTAGATACTCCTTGACCAGGACATTGTTGTGTAGTTCCACTAAGATCTATTTTAGGTCTAAGCTCTAATTTTACTGGAGTACTTACAACACTTGTGTTATATGTAACAGTAAATGTTTTCAAACTATTTCCATTCACAGCATATCCAACAGGTGTAATCCTTGATGAAACATCCACAGCATCTGTATCAATTGTATCAGCACTTGTTTGTGAAGCGTTATATACTCTTAATACAAATCCATTTATGTTTCTCCTTACGCCATTGTCAACTGTAACAGATAAGTTATTTCCACCTAATTTACTTACAGTCAATCCAAGATTTCCTTGAACTTCTGTGCAAGCTAAATTTATATCTGCTTGTTGACCTGTGCTCTCTTGCGTCTTTTTGAACAAATTTGTTCCCCAAGTAATAACCAATGCTGCGATTACTATTGTGAAACCAATAATAAGTACAGTAGCTATTAATGGACTAATTCCCTTCTTATTTTTTTTATTAAACATTTTTTAATTCACCTCATTAAAATGTTGTAGTTACTGATTGTTCACAAGTTCTAGTTTGTCCTTCAATTGTAAATATTGGATAAAGGTCAATACTTGTTATCCCTGCTATTGATGTTCCATCAGAGTTTACAACTCTATAAGCTTTAGGAACTGGGAAAACAAGATTAATACCACCAGCAGTTGTATTTGTAATATTCCCTTCTTTACTTACTGCACCCATATTAACTACAACCCTAAATCCTTCTATAATTGCCTCTTGATTATTATTTCTCAATGTTAAATTTACATGAGTTGGATTTGTTGCAGTATCTTTAACTTTGTTTACAACATCTAATCTTAATCCAGCAGTACAAGCCAAACTAAATCTAGAAGTCGTTTGTGTTTGACTTACAGTATCCTGAAATAATTTAGTTCCCCAAGTAATAACCAAAGCTGCAAGAACAATTGTAAATCCTATTATTAAAACAGTAGCTATCAATGGACTAATTCCCCTCTTATTTTTTCTATTAAACATTTTTCAATCCTCCATATCTTTAAGCTGAACACAAAGCTTCTTGACTCTTATCAATGCAAGCAACAAATTTCTTTACTTTTCCACTACTCTCTTTTACAACACCAGGTATAACTTCAACACGATCAACACCAGTAGTACATTCACCAGGTATAGTATAAGCTACTTTACAAACCTCTCCAGGTTTACAGCTATTTACAGTGGCAGGAAATCCTACAGGCGCACCATTATTACAATGAACAACAGCCATAATTCCATCTATTCTTGTTCGCCCACTATTTGTAATCTCTACCTCAAAACTATTATCTGCAGTCTTACACACAGGTACAAAATCAACAGTAATCTGCTCTTGAGAAGAACAATCTACTTTTTCAACTTGACCAAGTGTAACCCCTCTCATTAATGTATAAACGATTGCAAACAAAGCAACAGTTGCCCCAATAAGAATTACAGTAGCAATTAAAGGACTAATCCCTTTATTATTCATTAACCTCTTTTGCATAATGTTTTTAAGAATTAACTCATTTAAAAGTTTATCTGTTTATTAAATTTTTAAGTACACTCAATAGACTTTCCAATCTCAACGCATAATTGTGAATAATTAATTATTAATTGTCTATTTGCACATTCAATTAATTGGTTTTTCTCAGGATCATTTATAATTGGAACTATGATTATATTTGTCCCCAAATTAATATTTTTCTTAAGTTGTATACTCAAATTATATTTATTATTATCCCCAGGCTTTAAAGTATCTATTCTACCAGAACTATTTATTATAGGATAAGGTCTTGATGAATATCCTGGCGCAGTTATTATAAATTTTTGTATTGAAAATGCTCCCTTGTTTACAATAGTTAGATTCTCAAAAAAATAAAAAGGATTCCCTCTTATATCTCTACTATTAATAGTTAATAAATTAGGATTAGGAACAGTATATCCCAAAGTTACCTCATCGCAAAAAACACTTTGTTGTGCAATAACATTTGGATCAAAACTCTTAGCTTTATTAATTAAAAAATTAGAAATTATAGCTGCCATTGTAATTGTAAGTGCAACTAAAAGTATTGTAGCTAATAAAGGACTTATACCTCTTTTGTCTTTCATATCAAAATTTAGAACTTTCTAGGTTTTAAAACTTTCTAGTTAAGAATCTCTAAGAATTTCTGACGCATCTGGTTCTTTCTCTACACATCGAACATTACCACAATTACCACATCTCGAAGGAGGTTCTAACCTGGGAACTCTAGGTGTAAACTTAAACCTACAACTCCTACATAAAAACGTTACCATAATATATTAATTGTATAACCTATTTATTAAGATTATGTTAATTCAAAATAACAATATAAACTAGTCTTTCACAAAGTTTTTATAGTTTAAACTTATATTGATCACATGAATAACAGAAAGATAGGGGGTACTTTACTAGTTCTTGGTATTGTCTTATTTTCTATATTATTGGGATATAGCTATAAACTAAATCAACAGAGTGCAATGGCTGGCTGTAATCCGAGCGCAAGTTGTATGAATGTGAGTTCTTTATTATCAATAACAAATATATTCATTGGAATAATCTTTTCTCTGATTAGCCTTGGTTTTTATTTAATTTTCTTTAGCAAAGGAGAAGAAGTATTATTAAAAAAACTAGAAGAAAATAATAAACACATTTCAAGAGAACAAAGAGAATTAACTAAAGAACAAAAGTTTACAATTATGTCAAGAGCATTAACATCTGAAGAGCAACAATTAATGAAGATTATAAGAGAACAAGAGGGAATAACACAAGCAACACTAAGAATAAAAACAGATTTCTCAAAAACAAAATTAAGTTTTGTCCTCGCAGATCTTGAGAAAAAAGGATTAATTAAAAAAGAATTATCAGGCAAGACAAACAAATTATATATAAAAGAAGGAATTCTAAGCCTTTCTAAACATATCCAAAAGGAAAAATTGCTTTTCTAGGCTAAATAAGGTAGAATTCTATGATCGTTTTCAAGGTTAATTATATAGATAGGTATGAAGTATAGAAAAATAATGGATAATAGAAATACTATTATATCAAGAAAAAAGCCAAAG
>CAYJSR010000041.1:1892-8064 GCA_964373095.1 Candidatus Woesearchaeota archaeon | reverse complement strand
ACACTAAAGAAAACACAAACATAGATGCCGCCATTTTGTGACACATATGCCGCGATCGCGTAACCTGGTATCGCACCAGCCTGGAATTAGATACCATTAAGCTGGACCCGCAAGGGTATCCCTGTTCAAATTAAACCTTTTAACAAAGCGTTTACGGAAAACGTATTTAGGGTTTTTGAAAGTCAGGGTCGCGGCGTATTTTCATTATCAAAACTTAAATAAAGGTGTATTTTACTTTAAATCATATGAAGAAGTTTTATTTATATCTATTAATAATATTGATATTAGTTACTTCTGTATTTGCAATAAATTCCAATCTTAAAAAACTTAATCATAGTAAAATACAAAATCCTGAATCTCTAGAAAGTAATGATATTAATGTTATTTTGAGATTGGATAAAGACATTTCTTTAGAAAAAGGCCATAGTAAAAATAAGATATTAAAAAGTAATTCTATTGATATGTCTAATGTTAGTTTTAAGAATAATAAATTTATTATTACTAAAATTTCTAAAGAAAGATTACAGGGATTAGAAGATAATGCAAATATAAAATTAATAAGAATAGATACAAATAGATTTAAGATATTTTTAGATATAAGTGTTCCTTCAATAAATGCTTCAGTATTTTGGAACTTAGATTTAAATGGGAGTGGTGTTAATGTTGCTGTAATTGATACTGGGATGCAAACTAATCATTCTGCTTTGAATGTAACTTTAAATGGGACTACTAGAATCTTTGAGAGTTATAATTCTGTAGATTTAGGTGATTCAAATGACACTGTTGGGCATGGGACTCATGTTGTCGGAATAATAATAAGTTCTAATTCTACTTATACTGGTGTTGCTCCTGGAGTTGATACTATAATAAATATTAAGGCTTTGAATGCTACTGGTGGGACTGATAATTCAGTTATGAATGGTTTATCTTGGGCTTTGATTAATGCAACTAATTTCCCTAAAGTTTTAAGTAATAGCTGGGGTGCTTCTTATAAAGATTCAAGTAATGGCTGCATTATTGCTCTGGATACTTTGCCTGATGGAAATGATATATTAACTACTTTTGTTGATAATTTAGTTGATACTTATAATGTTACAATTGTTTTTGCTGCTGGAAATGATGGGACTTGTGGTAATATTAGTTTAGGAGTTCCTGCTGATTCTTTTAATGTAATATCTGTTGGCAGTATTAATGATGGAAATACTATTGATAGAACTAATGATGTTATTTCTTCCTTTAGTAGTTTAGGCCCTACTTTAGATGGAAGAAAAAAACCAGATTTAGTTGCTCCTGGATCTAATATAATTTCTACTTATCTGAATAATGATTTTGCAAGTGAATCTGGAACTAGTATGGCTACGCCCCATGTTTCTGGTGCTGTTGCTTTATTGAGTCAACTTGGATTAACGAATTTGGAAATCAAATCATTGTTAATTAATACTGCTGAGGATCGAGGAACTAGTGGTTGGGATAATATTTATGGTTGGGGTTATATTGAATTAGGCAATGCTTATAATAAATCTAATTTTACTTTAGAAAGTACAATTGAAAATAATAGCTATAAACTTTATAAGATTGATGATGTTAGTGTTAGTGATAAATTTACTTTAGTTTGGAATAGGCATATAATTGGAAATGATATTTTAAATAATTTAGATCTTTATTTATACAATGAAAGCAATGGCAATTTAATTAATAATTCTTCTTCTAGTTTAGATAATGTTGAGCAAGTTATATCTGATAATGATTATAGTTCTGTTGTTTTAGTGTTAAATACTTCTGATTTCAATAATAATCTAACTACTGAGACTCTTGGATTATCAGGGTATAAAAATTTAACTGAATCTAATCTAGATTTAAATATTACTATTAATTCTTCAAGCAGTTCTTTGCTTTATAATGAAACATTAAATGTTACAATTAATATTACGAATAATGGAAGTTTAAATTTACATAATATTACTCTTTTTATTAATTCTAATTTTACCAGTGATAATATAACTATTGATTATTTAGGTCCTGGCGATACTAATATTTCTGACTTAGTTGTTACGCCAAAGTATTTAGGAAATAAAACTTTATATTTTGATTCTAGTTTTAATAATTATGGGAAAGATTTGAGTTTTACTTCTTCTTTGCTTGAAATTAATATTACAAATGTTAATATTTCAATTACTAATCAAACTCCAGATTTAACTTTTAGTATAGATGAAGGAGATTCTCAATTATTTAGTGTAGATGTTAATGTTCCAGATGGTTCATTGAACTATACTTGGGAATTAGATGTAATTAATGTTGCAAATACTTCAACTTATACTTATTCTCCTGATTTTAACAGTGCTGGTTTACATAATTTAACTGTGAATGTAACTGATGGATTTACAAGTGCTAATCTTACTTGGGATATAATTGTTAATAATGTTGCTCAAGTCGTTCGTTCAGGTGGTGGTGGAAGTTCATCTACTCCTAAAATAAATCAAACTTTAAATATTACAAATGTTACTATCGTTAAACCTATACCAAAACCAATAGAAAAACCTAAACCTGCAGAAAATAAGACCAGGATTATTAAACCTCTTGAGAATGTTACTATTGAATCTGAAGTAAAAGAAAGTCCTGGAATATTTTCCGGAATATTTAGTTTTATTAGAATTGTTCTTAAAAGTCTATTTGGTTGGTTGTTTTAGTATAATATTCTTCACTACAGAAATCTTAATTAAGAGTAAAAATATTCTTAATTTATTCAAAAATTGGTGTTAAATGACTAGAACCGAAAGTCCAAATTCAATAAATACTTATAATCAATGTAAGAGAAAATATTATTATAGTTATAAACTAAACTTACCAAGAAAAGATAGTATTGCAACTATAACTGGAAAAGCAGTGCATCATTATTTAGAAAATTTTTTTAAAATTGATGATTCTAAAATTGATAAATCTACTTATTCTATAATCTTAAAACAGAATCTATTTAATTTATTTAATGTAAATTGGTCTAATGGTATAAAAGAATTATTGGCTTTACAAATAGATAAAGAAATTATCAGAGATTATTACCAAGATTCAATGTCTATGTTGCAGAATTTTATTAATGATTTCTTATGTTCTTTAAGCGCACATATAAACGGAAAGAGCTTTGAAGAAACTTTTAATAAACTAAAACCTAAGACTGAGATTTATTTATATTCTGAGAAACATGGTGTTCAAGGTTATCTAGATGCAATCTTAGAAATTGACGGAGAGATTTATATTTTAGATTATAAAACTAGTTCTAGAGATGAAGTTACTGATGATTATAGGTTGCAATTAGCAATCTATACTTTAATGTTTGAAGAAAGATTTAATAAACTGCCTAGTAAGGTTGGCTTGCATTTCTTAAGACATGGAACTAAGAAATTTTTAGAGGTTAATAATGAATTATTAGAATTAGCTAAAAAAGAATGTGAACTTATTAAAATTAATACTATCAGTAATGATATAAAAGATTATGATAAAAATCCTGGACCATTATGTAAATGGAAGAATGGACAATGCAGTTTCTATGATCAATGTTTTGGTGTTAAAAAATTAAATGATTTTGATGATGATCTAATACAGATAAACAAAACTAATTAACTTTAAATACTCTTAATATTTTTTTAATTAATGCCCAATTCCGGAGATAAATACTTAGGTGATGATTACTTATTTGAAGGTTTGAGATATACTATTCTTTTAAATGATAAAAATGTTTTTATTTATTTAAATCCTCTTGATTGTCTTTATCGTCTTAATATGAATTTTGATGATGTACCTGATGATCTTTTTAGTGTTGAAGATATGGATGATTCTGAACTTGAAGAGATACTCTCTGAAGTAAAGTCTATTGATAAAAGAACAGATTTAACTTTTAAAACTTTGTGTGCTCTAAGAGAATTTATTTATAATAAAAATATGGATAATGGAACTGCTGGTTCTAATACTAAGAGTGAAATGGAGAGATGGCATAGAGCTTAATTTTTTCTTCTTATAGAAACTTTAGTTCCATATCCTGGGCGATCTATAACACCGTTACGTTCTTTTAGATAACTATAACCTAAATTAGAAAGTGTTATTTCATATTCTTTAGTATTTTCAAAATCACAATCTTTTGGAAGACATTTAAGTTTCATAAATTCTTCATTACTTGTGTCTCCTATCTGTAGACTAATACTAACAAAGTTGTGAGGATTTTCATGTACTCTTCTTATTCTTAATCTAAGAATTTCTTTTTCTAATCTTGAAATTTCATCTCTTTCCAAATCTAAATCAATTTCTATACTGCTTCCACTACAAAAACCTTTCATTGAAGAATATAAATAAATTATAATTTATAAATTTAATTACCCTTCAATTGCACATGCTCTTGTACAATTTAAACCGCAACAACTTCCAATCTCGTTTAAATTTGCACCTCTCGGGCATCTACTTCTTTTGCTCATTTTAGGGGTATCTTGCTTTACTGTGTAAATTGGCAAAGTAGATTGTTGTTGATTACTATTGTAATTATTTTCTAAACTTGGTACTTTTGATTCTGTAGTTGTGTAACTATTTAAAATTTGATATCCTTGATCTTGCGGTGCGTTGTATCCTGTCATTTTCTATCCGAAATATTTTTCTCTGTAAAATCTTATTAATTCTTCTATTGCTGGAATTATTGCTTTATTACCTATTCCAACTTTTAATTTCTTTTGTACATCTTCTAAAGTTAAAGCACCATCTAAAACTGCTTCTTCTATATCTTTATCAGTTGTTTTAGTTTCAGCATCAATAATCCTTGCACCTTCTACAATAACTCTATTTAATTGTTCAGATCTTCTAAAATAATCATTAATCGCACTTCTTAATGCTTTGTCACCTAATACAGAACAATGGAATTTTCTATTTGGTAAACCGCCAAGTCTTGCCATTATATCTTGAGGTTTTAATTTCAAAGCACCATCAATTTTCATTCCATCATTTTCAGTAATCATTACTGATAACATAGAAGTACTTGCGATGGCCGAGGCGCAACCAAAAGTTTCCCATTTCATTTCTTTTATTCTGTCTTCTTTGTGATCTATTTTTATCCACATCTTCATAGCGTCTCCACAATTATGAACTGTCGCTGCACTAGTTACATAAGAGTGAGTATTTTCTACTTCCAGATTAAATAATCTTCCATTGAATGGAACTTTTTCTATTTTTCTTATTGGCATGTAAAAATAATCCTCGTCAAACCAAGAATGTTTAGCATTTCTAGATACTTTTGGATAATTAAATTTAACTTCTAATATTTTAGATATTCTTTGTAATCCTTCAAAATCTCCAACATGTATTCTCCAACATTCTTCATGATGTTGACATTTCTTGCTTACTCTTTCGTTTTCATAATAAATAGAGTGTTCTATTTTTTGTCTTAACAATAAAACTTTTAATTCCTGAGCTAACATTTCAGAACTTGTTGAGAATTCTGCTCTAGGTTTATCTGTATTTTCTAGATCTATATATCCATCACCATGCCAAACCCCATATAAGAAACTCTTTTGCAATTCTGGATTTAAGTACATAATAAACTCTGGGACTTTCTTACTATAACAGTCATGACCAAAATTCTCTCTTAAAAACCTATTTAGATGAACGCTATTGAATGTAATTTCAGCTCTATGTTCGCTTTTGTCTTCTTTTATTTTGCCATCTAGGTTAAATATTTCTTTCATTGATTTTTTAACTTCATTTATAAAATCAGTTTCATCAATATTGAATGAAAAAATTATATCGCTTCTATTCTCCCTGCTACATCCCTCAGCAACATAGAAACCGAATAGTCTCAACAGATCTTTTGTAACTTTTATTTTATTAGGAATATCCTTACTTGTAAAATCCCATTTCTTTTTAATAATTGATATTTCAATATGTTCAATATTTCTTACTTCTTTAGGTATCGGATATAAGCAAATATCTCCTTTTGATAAATCTCCAGCGTGAACCCACGTTGTTGGAACCTGTTTTTTATATTTATTATGATTAAATGTTGTCTTTCCTTTTGGAATCTGTTTAGCATAAATTAAGTGATCTTCTGTTGCAACTGTTTCACCAAACTGATTTTTTATTTTAATTAATTCTCCTTTGTATTCTGGCTTGTAAAACTTAGTTATTTTATTATAAGTCCCAT
>CAYJSR010000041.1:0-1882 GCA_964373095.1 Candidatus Woesearchaeota archaeon | reverse complement strand
TTATTTAATTCTTTTAATTTTTTAAGATCGAAGTTAACATGTATTAGAGTTTCCCCATCAACACAGGCGGGAGAACCAACCATTCCAATACCATCACAAGTCTTTGCATATTCTTCTGCTTCTGCAGCATTCATGAAAATATTCTGAGGACTAAAAAAGTGATCTTTGACTGTGTCTGTGTAAAACCATTTTTTACTTTCTACTTTTGCTTTTACATCAGGATGTAGATTTAATTTTGATTGTGTTTGTATTGTGTTTTCCATTTTATTTCTTACTCCTTGCTTCTGCAATATGTTCTAAAGCAACATTAACAGGACTTATTTGCCTTAATATTTTTACAATACCAGGTAAAACTTCTAAAACTTTATTAACATCATCTTCAGTAGTCTCTTTTCCTAAAGTAAATCTTATACTTCCATGAGCAGCTTCATAAGGTAAACCTGTAGCAATAACAACATGGCTTGGATCTAAAGTCTGAGACGTACAAGCACTTCCAGTTGAAGTATAAATTCCATATTCATTCAAATATAAAGTTAAAGCCTCACCTTCTATATCTAAAATGGTTACATTCGCATTATTAGCCAGTCTTTTAGTCGGATGTCCATTCAAAAAAGTTTTAGGGATTGTCTCTAAAATTCCCTTTACCAATTTATCTCTTAATTTAGTTAATCTGGGAACTTCTTTTTCTCTTTCAGCTTGTGCCAATTCAAAAGCTTTAGCAAAGCCCATTATTCCAGAAACATTTTCAGTTCCAGATCTTAAATTTCTCTCTTGTCCACCACCATGTATTAAAGGAATTAATTGAATTCCAGTTTTAACATATAACATTCCAACACCCTTTGGTCCATAAATTTTACTTCCATTTACAGTCATCATATCTAAATTTAATTTTTCTACGTCTAAATCACAATAACCTGCAGCTTGGCAAGCATCTGTATGAAAATAAATATTATTCTTTCTAGCAATTTTTCCAATTTCTTCAATTGGGTTTATTGTTCCAATCTCATTATTAGCATACATGATAGTTATCAAAATAGTATTTTCTTTTATTGCATTTTCAACATCTTCAGGATTTACCATCCCATATTTATCAACATCTAAATAAGTAACTTCACAACCTTCATATTTTTCTAAATATTCACAAGTATGAAGAACAGCATGATGTTCAATTCTATTTGTTATAATATGATTTCCTTTATCTTTCATAGCTTTAGCTAAACCTTTCAAAGCCAAATTAATGCTTTCAGTTCCACCGCCAGTAAAAATAATTTCTTTAGGTTTAGCATTAATTAATTTAGCAACTCTTTCTCTTACATCTTCAATTGCATCTTTAGCATCTAATCCTTTTCCATGAAAACTTCCCGGATTACCATAAACTACATCAAAATATTTCAACATTTCTTCCTTTACTTCAGACCTTACTTTAGTGGTAGCTGCATTATCCAAATATATTTCTTTCATTTTCTTTCACCTATGTTAATTAATTGGTCTTCAAAACAAACATTACAGTTAGAAAAGTTTTTATCTAAATCTTTGTGGATTTGACAAATTACTTTCTCTTCTCTTGCTACATTAAGTAAATATTGTATTTCTCTTATAGTATCCATAGTATTATTTATCTTTTGAGCAGAGTCAGCAACTTCTTTCTTGATTTTTTTATTAAGTTTAATTTCATTGCCTCTGCTTTCATTGATATATTGAGTAATTGCAGATTTAGTAACACCCAACCTTTTAGCTATTTCTACCTGTTTTAGTCCATTACTTTTCATAGCTGAAGCTAATTCCTTCCTTATTGTAGGTTTTACATACCATACCTCTAATTCTTGCGGTAATTCCATATATACAAGAAACAGCCATAATTTATAAAGTTAACTATTGTTTA
>CAYJSR010000040.1:0-8069 GCA_964373095.1 Candidatus Woesearchaeota archaeon | reverse complement strand
GTAATTTCTCTATTCCTAGAGGTAAACTCTGATCACTTGGTAAATAATGTTTTATAATATAAAACCCTATAATGTGTGAAGCTAAGAATAAAACTATTAATAATATTGTTATAGATAAATCATGTTTCATGTTTTATTTTAATTTTAAATCTTTTTTAAACTTGTTATTATTACTATTATTATTAATCCCTTATAAGTGATAACATTAGAAAGGTTTAAATAACATTTCTTCGCCCTTTAACTATATTTAAAAACAATGGTAATAACTGAAGATTTATTAAAGAAATTAAGAAGTACTTTTAATTTGAATATTTATGAAGTTAAAGTCTGGACTGCACTTTTAAGTAAGGGTGCTGCTACTGCTGGAGAATTAAGTGATATGAGTAATGTTCCTAGAAGTAGAAGTTATGATGTTCTTGAAAGTTTAGAGAAAAAAGGTTTTATTATTATGAAATTAGGAAGACCAATAAAATATTTAGCCGTGCCACCTATTGAAATTGTTAAAAGAGTGAAAAAAGGAGTTCAAGATAAGGCTGAAAGAGAAATTAAATCAATAGAAGAAGTACAAGGCACTGATATATTTGAAGAATTAAATTTGTTATTTAAACAAGGTATTGTTCATGTAGATCCTACAACTATTGCTGGTAGTTTTAAAGGAAGAAATAATGTTTACGATCAAATTTTAAATTTAATGAGCAATGCAGAGAAAGAAGTTGTTATTGTAACTACTTCAGAAGGTTTAATTAGAAAGGTTGAATATATGAAGAGCACTTTTAGAAAATTAAATCAGAGTAAAGTTAAAATTAAAATTGCTGCGCCTTTAAAAACTGATAAAGCTAAAGAAGCTGCTAGAGAATTATACGATGTGGCTGAAGTTAAGGATATAGATTTAAATGCTAGATTTGTTATTGTTGATAATAAAGATCTAATGTTTATGGTTAATAGTGATAAGAATGTTCATGAAAGCACTGAGGTTGGTATTTGGGTTAGCACCCCATTTTTTTCACAAGCTTTGAAAGGGATGTTTGATGTTGCTTGGAGTAAGAAGTAAATGTATTATTATTACTTTCAGTGTTCTAAAATAATAGGTTCGCGTATTGATTGATATAGGTCAAAAAAAAGAGCTATGTTTTCCTAATCCTCTTTCTAATAATGATAGTGTTACGATTAATGATATTTATATAGGCAATATCAGTTCAGTGGAACACCGTATTTACCCAAATAATCCAAATCAAGAAGCACGTTCAACTATAATAGTAAATATAGATGGATATCTATTCTTTAAAGATGAAAGAATAACAAAATCTTTAGATGAAATCTTAGAATTTGATAGAGTTGAGATTATACAACCTAAAAAGTAATTTATATATTGTTCTTAACTTATAATAAATAAGGATGAAAAATAAAATTTTTACCATACAACAAAGACCAATAAACTTATAAGTTTCTTATTTTGATAGCATTATATGGACTTAAAGGGGTTAGCTGAAAAATTACATTCTTTGGAAAGGAAAGTACTTCCAGTATTAGAAAAGCATTCTAACTTTAATGATATAGTTAAAAATTCTAATTTGCAAGATGTAGAAGTTCATAGAGCATTACAATGGCTAGAACTTAAAGAAGCTATTAAAACTGAAACTAAAGAATTAAATTTTATTATATTAACAGACAAAGGAAGACAATATAAAAATTTACCTGAAAGAATAGTTCTTAATAATTTAGGAGATAAAGAAATTAGTTTAAGTGAATTAAAAAATAAAACTAATCTTAGTGA
Organism: Candidatus Woesearchaeota archaeon; assembly: GCA_964373095.1. Taxonomy (GTDB): domain Archaea; phylum Nanobdellota; class Nanobdellia; order SCGC-AAA011-G17; family GW2011-AR18; genus CAYJSR01. The sequence goes on along the minus strand of CAYJSR010000040.1, from coordinate 6,295 downwards.
TATAGAAATAAATGTAATTATTGGCTTATTGAAAAGAAGTGCAGTAATTGATATCTTTAAAGATAAAGAATTAAAAATAAAATTAAATGAAAATGGAAAGAAGTTAGTTAATAAGAAAACTTTAGAGGAAGAATTCTTTAGTAGATTATTAGAAAATAAAATTAATAATTTAACCCTTAGTGATAGTGAAAGATATTCTTTTGAACAATTAAAATCAAGAGGATTAGTTAGTGTAGAATCTAAAAAAGAGATAAGTGCTAAGCTAACTGAAATTGGAAAAGGATTATTAAAAGAAAATTTAAATATAAAAGTTATAGATAGTTTGACTTCTGAAATTATAAGGAATAAAGAATGGAAAAATACAAAATTTAGAGTTTATGATCTTCAAATGAATGTCCCTAAAATAAATAGAGGAAAAAGACATTTTGTTGATCAATCAATAGAATATGTAAAAAGAATATGGCTTGATCTTGGGTTTAAAGAAATGATTGGAAATATAACACAAACTTCATTCTGGAATTTAGATGCTTTGTTTGTTCCCCAAGATCATCCTGCAAGAGATATGCAAGATACTTTTTTTGTTGGTGATAAAGGATTGATTGCTAAAGGAAAATTACCTGAAGATTTTAAAAATAAAATAAGAGAAGTTCATGAAAATGGTTGGACTACTGGAAGTAAGGGTTGGGGTGGAACTTGGAAAGAAGATATTGCAAAACAAGTTTTACTAAGAACTCATACTACGGTTTTAAGTGCTCAAACTTTATCTAAATTAAAAAAAGAAGATTTGCCTACTAAATTCTTTAGCGTTGGAAGAGTTTATAGAAATGAAGCTTTAGACTGGAAACATTTATTTGAATTTTATCAAGTAGAAGGAATAGTTGTAGATCCTGATGCTAATTTAACTAATTTACTTGGATATCTGAGAGAATTTTTTAAGAAGATGGGTTATACTGACGTGAAAATTAAACCTTCATTCTTTGGATATACTGAACCTTCTGCTGAAATATTTGCTTATAATCCAATTAAAAGAGAATGGGTTGAAGTTGGTGGTTCTGGAATATTTAGACCTGAAGTTACTAAACCTTTACTTGGATTTGAGTGCCCAGTTTTAGCTTGGGGAATTGGATTAGAGAGAGTAATTGTAAATTATTATGATATTAATGATTTAAGGGAAATTTATAATAATGATTTGAAAAAGTTAAGAGAAATGAAGGAGTTTATGAAATAATTGAGTTAAGTATAATTTATTTATTACTATATAATAGTAAAATATATAAAGGTTTACTACAGTTATTTTCTATGACAATCATTCTAATTTCTGGAGGCACTGGAGTTGGAACTACTTCAATAGCTTCAGCATTAGCAAAAGATAGAAATATTCAATATGTGGTTGGAACTGATGCAATAAGGGAGGCTGCAAGGCAACTTGTAAATCCTGCCATTAATCCTTATTTACATCTATCAACTTATTTAGCTGGGAGAACGAGTGGATATAACACAAAAACTGACGATGTTAAAAAAGAGAAGATAGTCAGAGCATTTAAGACCCAAACTTCAGTTGTGAGAGTCTGTATTGATGGAATAATTAAGAGATATTTAAAAGAAGAATCTCCTTTAATTATAGAGGGTATAAATCTATTGCCTGGAGACTATTCTGATTTTTTAGATAGTGATTTAGTTAAACAGATATTAGTTGATATCCCTGATGAACAATTACATTTTGCTAGAATAAAAGAAAGAACCGATAGACAGCCGCAACGGGGTAATGACTATCTCGGAAACTTTAAAGAAATAAGATGGTTAAGAGACTATCTAGTTAATAGAGCGAATCAGAGAGGCATACCTATAATCCATAATACTGATAGTTTAGAATCTACATTATCTAAAATTAATTCATTGATTTAAAATTTTAAAGTCTATAATTTCATTATTTTTTATTTTCAATCTTATTATTAATCTGTGAGATATTTTTTTATTTAAGATATTATCTAAATTATCTTTAGTTGCTTCACTAATTATTCCCCTTATACAACCTGCATGAGTTACTATTAATATTTTTGAATAATTCTTTTTAGCTATTTTATAAATCTCTTTCATAACCCTTTCTTTTACATCTTGGTAACTCTCGCCATTAGGATGTCTAAACTTTGAATCTTTTTTAAATCTTGGATATTTTAAGAGGGCTTCTTTTTTTGATAGTGATGTTAATATTCCAAAATTAACTTCTCTAAGTTTTTTATCCTTTATTATTTTCTCTGAAATATTTAATTTTTTAGCTATTATTTTACTAGTTCTAAAAGCTCTCCCAACATCGCTGGCATAAATTGCATCAAATTTAATATTTTTTAATGTTTTAACCAAGAATAAAGCATCAGCATGACCTTCTTTGGTAAGTTGAGAATCTATCTTGCTGCCTTGTAATATATTTGCATTATTTAGCTCTGTATTTCCGTGCCTGATAATATAAAAAATTGTCATGGTGTTATATAATTTATTATCTATAAAAACTTAACTAATATATTATACTTTAAGGTTACAGAAACTAATTTAAATAGAATAAGTACTGATATTCTATGCCAACAATAAGTGTGAATAAAAAAGAATTCTTGAAACTAGTTGGTAAACATTTATCTGATGAACAAATAGAAGAAAAGATTTCTATGATGGGTGTTGCCATAGAAGAAGTAAAAGAAAATGAAATTATTGTTGAAGTCTTTGCTAATAGGCCAGATTTATTAAGTCAATATGGATTAGCTAGGGCTGCTTCTACTTTTTTAGGTGTTTCTAAAGGTTTAAAAAATTATAGAGTAAATAAATCAAAATATGTTGTTAATGTTGCTGGCACTTTAAATGATTGGCCTTATGCTGTTACTGCTGTAGTTAAAGGTTTAAAATTAAATGATGAGAAAATTAAAGAAATAATTCAAATACAAGAAAAATTAGGAACTACTTTTTTAAGAAACAGAAAAAAAGGCGGGATTGGTTTATATCCTTTAGATAAAATAATATTTCCAGTTAAATTTACTTCTGAATTACCAGAGAAAATAAAATATAGGCCCTTAGAATATCCTAAAATTATTAATGCTCTAGAAATTTTAGAAAAACATCCAACTGGTAGAGAGTATAAACATATTGTCAATGGTTGGAAGAAATTCCCAATATTTATTGATGCTAAAGGAACAATAATGTCAATGCCCCCTATTGTTAATTCACATGATGTTGGAAAAATAACTGAAAATACTACTGAAGTTTTCATTGAATGTACTGGAACTAATTTTAAAACTATAAATATTGCTTTGAATATTATTATTTGTGTATTATCTGATATGGGTGGTAGAGTATACGGAACTAAATTAAATTATGGAAATAAAATATATATCACCCCAGAATTAAAACCCAGTGAGATTAAAGTTGATGTTGATTATATTAATAAAAGAATTGGATTAGGATTAAAAAATTCTGAAATATTTAGATTATTAGAGAAAATGGGATATGGTGTCAAAACTAGGAATAAAGAACTCATTGCTTTTGTACCTGCTTATCGTGCTGATGTTATACATAAAATAGATTTAGCTGAAGATGTTGCTATAGCCTATGGTTATGATAATCTAAAACCTGAAATACTTAAAGTTGCTACAATAGCTGAAGAAAATAAATTTGAGATTTTTAAAAGAAAAGTTGCAAATATACTAATTGGATTAAGTTTAATTGAAGTTCATAGTTACAATTTAGTTAGTAAAGAGGCACAAACAAATAAAATGAATGTTAATTTTAAAGTTGTCGAATTAGCAAATTCTTTGAGCGAAGAATATAATATTTTAAGATATTGGATGTTGCCTAGTTTGTTACATATGTTTAAAGAAAATAAACATAATGAATATCCACAAAATATTTTTGGTTTCGGGAATAGTTTTAAATATGATAATAATAAAGATTCTGGAATTAGTGAATCTGTTAAAGTTGGAATAGGCTTATCTAGTACTAATGCTAATTTTACTGAAGCTAAACAAATTTTAGATTCTTTATGTAAGGCTTTGGATATCAAATATTCTATTAAAGCGGAGTTGCATAATAGTTTTATTCCTGGAAGATTTGGAAGAATAATTATTAGAGATCTTGATGTTGGGTTTATTGGAGAAGTTCATCCACAAGTTCTTGAGAATTTCTCTTTAGAAATGCCTACTTCTGCTTTAGAAATTGATCTAATTGAATTGTTTAAGTTGTTGTAACTATTCTAATTTAAAAAAACAAAAAAGAAAGTAAAGTTTTATTTAAATAAACCCTTTACAGTCTTATCGAATCCAAAGAAGTAAATTTCTAGAATACCAATTATTGTTCCTAGCGGAAAACTAATTAAACTTAATGCTCCTAAAACAATAACTGTAATTCTTGCCCAGTTTTTATGTTGCCATAAACCAAAGCCAACAAAAGCTTCTAAAACTCCAATTACAAGCATGATTATGCCCATAACTACAACAAGTCCGCCTAATACTCCGCCGAATAATCCTCCACCTAGAGAGCTTAAGAAACTGCCACCTAAGAGCATACCTAAACCTCCAAGAACGGCAAATACTGCTCCAATCCAGGAAAGAATTGCAAATATTTTAACTACTGTTTCTGCAGATTTTGTGTCCATTTTTAAACCTCCTTTTAATTAATATAATAAGTTATTACTCTTTAATTTTATATATAAAGGTTTTGTCTTATGATTTTATTTGATATAATGGTAATATTTATATAGGCCTTAATTAATTGATTAAATATGATTAGATATGGTTTATTGTTAAAAGAAAGTTGGAAAGATCTAACTAATAATATAATTGTTTTCTTTCCAATCTTAGTTTCTATTGTTTTATTCCTTACATTAGGAATGATTATTGTTCTAGAAATCTTTACTTTGAAGATTTTAGGTTTTACATTAACAAAAGCAAGTTTAACTTCTATTAATTTTCTAGTTGCACTTGGAATTATAATGTTTATTGATTTTATATTATTGTTATTAATTATTGCTGTTGTTAAGGGAAGCGAAGCAAGAATTTTTAATTTGATTGTAAATAATAAAAAAGCAGATTCAGGTGATGCTTTTACTGGAATAAAACAATTTACTGGAATATTCTTTAGATTAGAAGTTATTAAATTATTAATAATATTCTTACCCTTAATTTTACTTGGATTAATAGGTTTATTGGGTTTTCTTGTAAGTAAAGGATTAGGCATTGGATTACTAATAATATTTGGAATTATTGGACTGCTTTATCTTATAGCTGCACTAGTTATTTTAGGATTTGGTTTATTCTTTGTTGAACCCTTAATTAGCACTGGTAAAACTAACTCTGCTGTTGAAGGTATTAAACAAAGTTTGGGATATACTAAAGATAATCTGGGACATGTGCTTTTAACTTGGTTAATCGTTGCTGGATTTAATATTGCACTCTATTTAATATTTGAATTATTTAGCTTGCCATTTTTATTCTTTCCATTAATATATATAGTTTTAATGCCAATTTACTTTGTTTTAAATATTGTTGTTGGAACTTGGCTAAGATTATTTATTTTTAACTCTTATTTTAATTCTAAATTAAAGAAAGTTTAATGATAATTAATTATTTTTATATGAATCTCTCCAAAATGTTCGTGTTGTGTTAAATCTACTTTTTCTTGATTTGAGAGATGTAATAATGGAACGAAAGTTGCTATTTTATCTTGTTTTCTCTCGCTTGGGACTAATTCTGTAAATGTTAATTCTGGTTTTTTCTTAAATGATAAAACTATTTTATTATATAATTCTTTAATTATTTGAGTAATATCTATATGTTTTTCTGGTAGAACTAAACTTTCTGGAATTCTATTTCTTTCTGCTACTCTTAACAATCTTCTTTCGTTAACTTCTAAGGCTCTTTCTAAAGCACTAATTAAATCTTCCATCTGAACTCTTCTTTTTCTTGCTTGCGGAGTTTTTATTGTTAATCTTGGATCTACATCTAAAGTAATTCTTCTGCTTGCTGGATCTATAAAATGATCTAGTTCTTCCATTTGTGAAGGAAACATTAATTCATCTAAAGAACCAATATCTTCTATAATTAATTTTTCAGATTTTATTTTTAATAATATTGCTGATGCTAATAGAACTTTACCTGAAATAAATAAATTAGATTCTTGCATTCTTTTTACTATATCAATGTATTTATTTGCTAATTTAGAAATGTCTATATCCCATGGATTTATCTCTCCTGATTTAATTAAATCATAGAGAATGGTCTGCCATGTTATTTCACTCTCTTTCATTAATAAGTCT
>CAYJSR010000039.1:2524-8082 GCA_964373095.1 Candidatus Woesearchaeota archaeon | reverse complement strand
GTTAGAATTACTAAATTACATAAATTTTATTAATATAGAAGATTATAAATGTGAATTTAAAAATATAAAAATCCTTGCTAAAACTTTCCATGGAGAAGAGTATACAGAACTCCTAAATGATATAGACTTTCTTGCATTAGCCATAAAAATAAACGCACCACTATGGACACATGACAAATTATTGAAAAAGCAGGATAAAATCAAAGTATTAACAACAAAAGAAATAATAGAACTTTTATAAGATTAATATTCTACATCATATTTAACTAAATTACAATCTTTGAAACTTTTAACTTCAACGAATTTTCTCAATAATCCAAGAACATTATCTAATTTATACTTAGTCTCAAGTTTATTATCAAACTCAAAAGGAATAAATTCATTTTTCTCAAAACAACTTAAAGATTTTAAATTTAACATAGCACCCATTGATTCAGTTAAAGAATAGATCTTATCAATTTTAATTAAAAATCCTTTTTTAATAAGTCCATTTAAAATATCAAATACTTCAGAAAATTGCAATCCAGATTTAGGAAATATTTCAGCAGTAGTTAACTCAGGTTTATTTAAAGTAACACAAACACCAAGAACTCTTGCTTCTTTTTCAGAAAGTTTATCCAAAGAAAAAGATAATTCCTTTCCAATTGCTCTTTCAATATCATTAACAACATGCCCATTATTCAAATTAACAAGCAAATTAAATTCTTGTTTATCTTTCACACAAGCAATCATAGAACAAGGAATCATTATAGCTTTCAAATTTCTGATAGGCTTATTTACTAATTGTTTAATATCATTCTTAGTTAATTTTGGCCTTATCATACTTACAACTTCTTTGGTTCCAGTATTCCAATTTTTAGAAGTCTCAAGTCCAAAGCCACCAGTCGTTAGTATTGTTCCATCATAACTTTCATCAATTTTAGCATCTGAGAAAGTTCCAACAACATCAATACTTTCTCCCCCATGTTTTGTTCTTCTTGGCCTTACATTAACAAACAAAGGCATATCAGCAACACCGATTATCATTGCAGTTCCAATGTGTAAATTAATAATTTCTTTTTCAGTTTCAGAGGTTATTCCTTCAACAGAACTACTTATAGATTTTAGATCATTAGGATTTGTTATCTTCAAGATAATTTGAGTAGTACATTGACTAAGAACAGATTTCTCAACCCTGCTAGGCCGTTGTGTTATAACAGCTACACCTAAACCAAATTTTCTTCCTTCAGCTAATATTTGCCTGATTATTCCAGAACTTTTAGCTTCTCCAAAACTTCTCTCTGGACAATTATGAACTAAAATATCATTAGCTATAAAATTTTCATTATCTATTGAAAAATTATATACATATTCTTCTCCTGCAGAATAAATACTTAAAATAGGATCATAGATAAATAATTTATCAGAATATTTTTTACACCATTCATCAAAAGAAGGGAAATGCATTCTCCCCAATCCTGCAGATTTAGATCTTTTACAATCTTTAAAATCATAAATCCAAGTTTTAACTAAATTAGGAGATAATCCAAAATGTTTAGCTAATCTAATTTTACCTTGACTAGTTTTAGCACGAAGATCAAGAACCATATTTCTCAATTCTTCATTTTTAGAAATAATATTCAATTTATGTTTATAATAATAAATTGCTTTCTTAGTTAATTCTTCTTTTTCAGAATGATATCTAAATCCTACTTTTGAAATAAATTGATAGAAATTATCATTCTTATTAGAGATATCAATAATATATTTCTTTGTTTTTAATCCATCAGTCTTTCTTATATTCCCATTTCTTATCCAATATTTAGCATTAATTCCTAATTCATTAAATAATTGAATTAACTGGCTTGTATATTTTTCTGCATTATCTTCTAAAGATTCTATTTTAGAAAATGAAACTCTTACTACATCTGAATTCTTATTTTTAATTCTAAGTTTTCCTCCATCACTACCCATCAATGCACCTAAAAATTCAGATTTTACTTCTAAAGAGCCATTCATTATAAATTGAGGAATAAAATATTTTTGTAAAACCCTTCTTCCAATAGGCAAATCGTAATTTTTAAAATAATTAAAACATCTTGTAGAGGAAGCCATAGAATAACCAGTACCATTAACTTCAAGCAACCCACCATCTATAGAATTTATTAAAGAAGAACTATCCGCTTTATTAAAATTTGATGAAGAAAAACCTAAAAATATTAAATCTTTTTTGATCTTAATTAAATCTTCTTTCCTTCCTGAAAAACCAGCAGTACCACTACGATTTCCATTTTTAGTAAGCCAACCATCACCTAACAAATGTCCCATTAAACGAGCAGTTACAAGATCTTTACTAATTTTATAAACAGACTGCAAAGGAACAGAAATTTTATTTAATCCAGAAACATAAACAAAACCCGATTTAGTATAAAATGGATGATCTTTAGTAGCCTTAATTTTATTTCCAAAAGTAGTAATTAATTCATAAACTTCAGATTTTCTTGGATTAAATCTCTTTTTAACATTATTATACTCTACTTCTCCAGTTTTAAAATTAAAAGTTGTAATTAAATCTTTATCAGAAATTTCAGATATTAATTTATTACCTTTAGAAGTTAGAATATTTGTATCTCCTGTTAAACAATAATTATGACATTCCTCGAGAACTAAAAAGAAAGGAGGAATCTCACCGCGTTTTCTCGCATTAAATAAATCATTTAATAATTTATAGACAATTATCTCTTGCAATTCCTGTGGAATTCCCCTTAAATTTATCACAGAACATTTTCCAACATTAACGATTTCACCAATATTAGTTGGATTATCAGAGAATATATTCAATTTTTTCAAATAATCTATAACACTAATCAAAGTCCATTTAGCATTATTTTCTTCAGCTTGTAGACTTAACATTAACTGATCAAAATCAGAAGCCCTTGTCGTGTCACTTAAAGCACCATATAATAAACCTATTTGACTAGAACTTAATTTAGCAGGCAATAAATGCATTAATTCATTTCCAGTTAAACTTTTAGAACTTAATTTCAAAACTTTAGCTTCAGGATTTTTCTCAACATCAGGACTATATTCCTGAATTTGTTTTATATATCCTTTAGGTTCTAATCCAAATATTTTTAATTCTTCTTTTTTATCTGATGGAAATTTTAAACTAGAATATTCGCCATGGGGATCAATTACTACTATTGGAATCTTCTTCTCCAAAACTTCTTCTAATATAGTGGAAACACAATAAGATTTACCAGATCCAGATTTAGCAAGTACAGAAACATGTTTAGTGATTAATTTATTCAAGTCTAAATATACCTTAACATTCTCTCTATCTTCTAAAACCCCGACATAAGCCCCGGTTTTATTATCTTTCAAGTCTAAAACATTTCTAACAAATTCATCATCTGCATATTCAACTTCCAAACCAGGTTCTAAAGGAGTTCTTAAATTTCTTAATATTAAACTTTTATCCCTATAACCTAAAATATTACATTTTGCTCTTGTTTCCTCTTTCTCTTTTTCAACTTCTACAATCTGTGCTAGAACTGGATAACCTTCTTTATGCATTGCTTTAACATACATAAACTTTTTAGCATTATCATTAACTAAGAAAATAAAATCATTTGTACCGCTTTTTCCTATAATATTTCCCAATAACATTGAAATTTAGACTTAATCAATCATTTATAAAATTTTATACTCAATAAGATATTAAGAATCCTTAGAAATATTCTCTAAAAACAACTTTTATAACTCTTTCTAAATTACTTTAGAGCATGAAACCATCATTACAAATATACAAAGAAAAAGAACCCTCAAAGTTCAAAGGTTTAATAAAAATAACCAGAGAATCAGGTCTCCCATTATTAGGTTTAATTAATATAGGAATAATAGATAGAGGCTCTTCATTATTACAAATAAGAGCATCAACAGCCTGTAATATGAAGTGTACTTTCTGTTCCACAGCAGCAAATTCTTTTGATATTCATCCTTACAACTACGAAGTAGAATTAGATTATTTATTAGATTGGATAAAAGAAGTTATAAGATTAAAGAATAATCGGGTAAATCAAATAAATATAGATTCTGTAGGAGAACCCACAGCATATTCAAAAATAGTAGAATTAGTAAAAGCAGTAAAATCTCTACCAGAAATAGAAATAGTAACAATGCAGTCAAATGGAACCTTATTAACAAAAGAAAAAATTAATGCTTTAGCAGTCGCCGGTTTAGACAGGATTAATCTCTCAATTCACTCACTAGTTCCAGATCAAGCTAAAGAACTATTCGGATCAAATAACTACAACTTAAATAAAATATTAGAAACATGTAAACTGATTAATGAATCTAAAATAAAATTAAATTTAACTCCAGTATACTTACCAGGAGTAAATGACACTCAAATAGCTAATTTAATTGAATTTGCTAAAGAATTAAAATGTCAAATAAGTATACAAAAATATGAAATTTACAAATACTCAAGAAAAAACAAGAAAACTAAAGAACAAAATTGGTTTAAATTTTACAGAAGTTTAGATCAATTAGAAAAAAAACACAATTATAAACTAAAATTAGGTCCAACAGATTTTAAAATTCAAAGATCGCAAAAAGTGCCCCTTGTCTTTAGTCGTAATGACATAGTAAATGCTACAATAGTTATGCCTGGTTGGATTAAGAATGAAATGATAGCGATAGCAAACAACAGATCAATTACCATAGTTGATTGTAATGAACCAATAAACAAAATAATAAGAGTGAAGATTCTAGAAAGTAAAGATAGCATTTATTTAGCCAAAAAAGCCTAATAACTTCAAAAAGGTTTTTCCAAAATCCTTAAATATTAATTTATACTTAAAAATGATAGATCATATTAATTTAAAGGGGGTGTAAAAAAGATGGGTAAAGAATCTGCATCGCAAAAAGTTGGAGGTTGGTCCTTTATTATTGGTGGTTTAGTAGCTATAATATTGGGAGCAATACCTTCTACTACAGGTACAAATTGGGTAGTTGGCTTACTTCTAGTCTTAGGAGTAATCGTAGGCTTCCTAAATATAAGTGATAAAGAACTTGTATCATTCCTAGTAGCTTGTGTTGCTTTTTTAGTAGCAGTACCAGCATTTGGAGTAGCAGTAGGTAGCTTTGGAACAAGCTTTGATTGGTTAAGTAGAATATTAATGCATATTGGCGTATTTGTAGTTCCAGCAGCATTAATTGCTTCAGTTAAAGCAATTGCAGCATTAGCAGCTAAAAGATAAAACTAAAGGAAGTTATATAAACTCCTATTTTTTTCTTTTTTTATATGATTAGAAAGAGGATACTAATATCTGGAGAAGTAAGTGGTGTATTCTTTAGAGCTTTTATTAAAGATAGGGCAATTGAATTAGAATTAACAGGATATACAAAAAATACAGAAAATAAAAAAGTTGAGGTTATTGTGGAAGGCCACGAACTTAAGATAAATAAATTAATAGATTATTGTCAACAAGGCCCCGTGGGTGCTTTAGTAGAAAGAGTAGAAACCAAAACACTTCCTTACACTGGAGAATTTAATCTATTTAGGATAAAACATT
>CAYJSR010000039.1:0-2424 GCA_964373095.1 Candidatus Woesearchaeota archaeon | reverse complement strand
AATTCTATGTCATTTGAAGCAATAGCAACGTGCATAGAAGGCTTAGAGTCTATAACACAATTAGAAATTAAAGAAATTTTAAAACAAGAATCTAAAATTATAATACCTTCAAGAGTAATCTTCAAAGTAAAAGATGATAAAGATTTAGCAAATTTTATTTATAATTCTAGAAGTTCAATCAAAGCCTACAAATTAATAACTAAATTAGAGTTTAAAGACTTAGAAGATTTATTGAAGAAAATAGAAAAAGTAAAATTTCCAAAAATAAGAAGTCCATTTGCAGTTAAATGTGATAGAGTGGGAGAACACGGTTTTAGTTCTATAGATTTAGAAAAAGAAATTGGAGAAATAATAAATAAAAATAGCAGATTAAAAGTAGATCTAAAAGATCCAACTACAATTATCTTAATTGATATAATAGGTAATAACTGTTTTGTAGGAATAGATTATACTGGAATAAAATTAAGTAAAAGAGATTACAGAATAAAACTAATCCCGAATCCATTAAATCCTTGCTTAGCATACACCCTATTACGCGTCGCAGACATAAAGCCTAAAGACATAGTATTAGATCCATCTTGTAAATCAGGAGAAATACTAATTGAAGCAGCATTATATTTACAAAATATTCCTGTAAATAAAAAAGCATTTGATAAATTAGCATTCACAAAATTAATTAATTTTAAACCTAAAGATAAATATAAAAACAAAAAATTAGAATTATATGCAATAGATAATTCCCAGAATAGTTTAAGATGTACTGAAATAAATGCAAAAATAGCAGGAATTAATAAATCTATAAAATTTAGCAAGCAAGATATAGAATGGTTAGATACAAAATTTAAGAAAGGTTCAATAAATAAAATAATAACTTTCCCACAAATACCAACAAATAGAATTCCAATAAGAGAATTAGAACAAGTTTACAAAGAATTATTTTATCAAGCAGAATTTATTCTTAACAAAAAAGGAACTATTACTGTATTAACAACAACTCCAGAAGTAATGAAAAAATATGCAGAGTTAAATAAATTTAAATTAGAAAAAGAATTAAAGATAAGGTATATAAACGAAGATTATACTATTCAAGTATTTAAAAAATGAAATTAATAATTGATAAAAACATATTTGAAAGATTTAAAGGAGTTAAAATAGGAGTAATAATTGTAGAGAGTTTAGACAATAAGGGAAAAAATATAAAAATAGAATTTTAAGAAAGGTTTTTAAAAACAAGTAATAACTAAAATCCATGAACGCAAAAGAAATTCATTGGGCAGATCTTGCAGCTGAGACATTAATTAAAAATAATAATAAAAGTAAATACGTTTGTGCTTCAGGAATAACTCCTTCAGGAACAGTTCATATTGGAAATTTCAGAGAAGTAATAACAACAGATTTGGTAGTAAAAGCTTTAGAAAATAAAGGTAAAAAAGTCAGATTCATTTATTCTTGGGATGATTATGATACATTTAGAAAGATACCGGCAAATATGCCAAAGCAAGAAATGCTAAAAGAATATTTGAGGAAACCAATAGTAGATACACCAGATCCATTTGATTGTCATAAATCTTACGCAGAACATCACGAAAAAGAATTTGAAGAATCTTTAAAAGATATGAATATTAATCCTACATTTTTATATCAAGCACAAAAATATAGAGATTGTGAATATGCAAAATTAATAAAAAATGCAATGCAGAATAGAGATAAAATTGTAAAAATATTAAATAAATATAGAGAAGAACCATTAGAATTAGATTGGTATCCTTCAACAATTTTCTGCAGTAAATGTGATACAGATAAAACAAAAATAATTAATTATAATAATGAATATGAAGTTAAATACAAATGTGAATGCAACCATGAAGAAACTTTTGATATAAGAAAAAAAGGAATTATAAAATTATTATGGCGAGCCGATTGGTGTTATAGGTGGTTTTATGAAAAAGTAGATTTCGAACCAGGAGGTAAAGACCATTCTACAGTTGGAGGTTCATATACAACAGGATCAGAAATAATAAAAGAAATATTAAAATCAGAACCACCACAATATATAATGTACGATTTTATTTCAATAAAAGGAACAGGCGGGAAGATCTCAAGTTCAAAAGGAAATGTAATAACATTAAAAGAACTATTAGAAATATATGAACCCAAAATTATTAGATGGTTATTTGCATCCACTAGACCCAATACAGAATTTGCAATATCTTTTGATCTAGATGTAATAACCCTATATGAAGATTTTGATAAGTGTGAAAGGTTATATTATGGAAAACAAACAATAGAAATAAGTAAAGAGTTATTGGAAAAAGAAAAAAGAATCTACGAACTTTCAGTAGTAAATACAGAAAAAGAAATTCCGATTCAACCAGGATTTAGACATCTAACAACAATAGTTCAAATAAATGAATTAAATATAAA
>CAYJSR010000038.1:0-8132 GCA_964373095.1 Candidatus Woesearchaeota archaeon | reverse complement strand
GTTGGTATTTCCCAAACCGCTTCTTCTATTTGTTTTATGTCTTTAGGTATATTTGACATATGTAAATAAAGGAATTTATGTTTATTATAAGGTTTACTGTTTGGCAAAAGATTTAATAAATAAAATCAATCAAATATATTGAATGCTAAAATATCATCAAATTCAAAATCTCCTACCACTTGTATGTACAATATTAATTATATTTATAATCTTTGGATATTGGAAAAGTAATTTGTTTGGTGTTATAGGTATTATTCTTATGTTAGTTGGCCTTTTATTTTGGTGGTTAGGCAAATTAACTTTAGGCGAATCATTTAGTATATATCCAAAAGCTAAAAAATTAGTTACAAATGGAATTTATACAAAAATAAGAAATCCTATTTATACAGGTTTATTTTTATGGATGCTAGGTTTAACAATATATTTTAATTCTCTTGTTTTATTAATAATAACAATTTTGATTACAATAAGTTCAATAATAAGAATAAGATGTGAAGAGAAAGTCCTAACTAAAAAATTCGGCAAGAAATATTTAAATTATAAAAATAAAAGTTGGTTTTAATTTTTGCTGTTCTATTGCTTTTTCTAATATCTATTATTTTTATATAATTAGATGTCTACTAAAACTCTAGAAATCCATTTATCTTTTTCTTGTTTTATCTCAAATTCATGCATTGTTATTGCCTTAGCATCGTTTAATAATCCATGTTTAATCTTATCTATTCTTTCACCATGACATTTAGCTATTAACTCATGTTTTTTATTTTTATGAATTATTGTAACTTGAAATTTATTAAATAATAATCCTTCAGTATCTTTAATAAAAATTAGTTCTGATAAAAAGTCATATAATAAATTTTCAGTGCTATCTGTTTCTAAAAATATATCAAAATCTTCTTTTGAAGTAATTGTATCTATCTCAACCATTATTGCTTCAACTGCTAAACCTGAATTTTCAAAAACTTTTTCTAAAGTACTACCGTAAGCTTCGAATATTATATCTGCCGTATGTGGGAAAAATTTATACTTCATCTTTTACGTTCCTTCTTTCAACTACAATATTTATACTTGCTGTTACACCTTGACGATCTTCTTTTATAGCAATGTTCCTGTCTGTAATTTGTTTTACAATATCTTTAACTGAATATTTACCATTCATCTTATCTCCAATTAAAATTGCATTTAATAAATACTCATTATTAACTTGTTCTATTGTTAATTGTTTTACCGTGGCTAATAAAAATAATTCATTATTTGCTAGATCAAAAACTCTTTTTAAAAATTGGAAAAATAAATTTTTTAGGTTTCTTGATCTTATTATTACTGTTTTTGTTGAAACTAGATCAACTTCACTTGTATCTATCACAATATTAAACATTGATAATGCTGCTTTAGAAAAGACCCCTTCTAGGCTTGGTGCTTGAGCTGATAATGTAATTTCTTCTACTTTGCTTGCCATATAATCAGGTATATAAGATTGTTTAAATATTTAACTTAATAGTTATGTTGTTACTTATTAGTAATTAACATAGAAAGGCTTTTAAATTAACAGAAATTGGTTTTTAAGTAATATGAGAAGGAATAAACGTAGGACTAATTTTTTAAAGAAGATTGTTATAGCTGGTGCTTTAGGTACAAGTTTATTGAGTATTGGAGAACTTACAGTTGGATTAGGTTCTAGAATCTCTGGAAATGTACTGAACCTTATTGGAGATTCATTACATAGCAAAACTAAGGGTCAATTCTGGCAAGCTTATAATGATAAAGAAAGAATGGAGACTTTATTTAATGGTGATAAACCTAAAACTGAAGAAATAGATCATGGATTACTTCCTGATCCTGGAATCCTTGAAAAACTACCTATAACTGAAGATAATGCAATAATTATTAATTCTGATGATGGAAAACCTATTGCTACAAGAAATGCAACAAGGAAGAATATTAGATTAAAAAATATTCCAGAATTTGTTGCTGATGCTTTTGTTTTAAGAGAAGATAGAAGTTTTTGGAATCATTATGGGATAAATTGGATTGGTAAATTTAGAATTCCATTAACTTATATTTCAAAAGGAAGACTTATTGGTGGTAGTGGGATTACAGAACAAGTTGCAAAGATGTTATCTACACCAAGAGGCAGGATAAATCCTGGGAGATCTGGAATAGAAGGAATATTGCATAAAGGAGTAGAAGTTTTATATGCTACTGAATTAGAAACGTTGTATCCTAAAGAAAAGATTTTAGAATTTTATCTTAATAATGTTCCTTTTGGAGATAGAAGTTTTGGTGTTGAAGCTGCTGCAGAAACTTATTTTAATAAAAATGTAAGACAATTAACTAAAGCTGAAGCTCTTTTCTTGTCTATATTAATTAAAAATCCAGGTAAAAATCCTAAAGATGATGATGGATTTAAATTTCAATTAAAACAATATCAAACTTTTCTAAAAGCCTTGTATGAAGATGGTAAAATAACTTCTAAAGAATTTAAAGAATTTTCTAGAGATAAAACAATAAAAATAAAACCATGGAAAAAAGAGGGTATTGGTGAGTTTAATTATCCAAGCTCAATAAGAGTAGTAAGTAAAGAATTTGAGGGACAAGGAATAAGTTTAGAAGATTATCTTAGTCTTGAAAGACAAGAAAATCCCGGGTTTGGTTTTACAGTTAATACTTCTGTTAATAGGGATATTACAAAGAAATTGCAAAGCTCATTTAGATATGGATTAAAATTAGATTCTAGTTTAGCTGAAAGTTGTGGTGTTGTTTTGGATAATGATGGTAGGATTATTGCAATAATTGGAAGGAGAGATACAAAATACTGGACTGATAGAAATGCTGCAATTGAAAATAGAATGCAAATTGCTTCTACAATAAAACCAATACTTTATGGTATTAATTATGATTTAGGTTTATTTGAACCTAGTACTGTCCTTTCTGATGACCCGGATGATTCTAATTATCCTATAGTTATTGATTCACCTAGAAATTGGGATGGAAGTTATGGTAGAAAGATGACTTTAAAAACTGCTTTAACAAAATCAAATAATGTTATTACTAGGAGAGTTTATGATAAAATTCTTGATCGAAGCAATTTTAATATTTTATTAGAATATTTAGAAAAACTTGGATATGATATAGATGAGTGGAAAGTTGCTGGTAGTAAAGATAGAAATAATAATGCTTTAGGCAGCAGAACTGCAACACCATTGCAAGTTGTTGGTGCATATCAAGTATTTAATAGAAGGGATGAAAATGGAAGATTCACTGGTGATTATGTAAAGCCCACAATTATAGATAGTGTAAAACTTGGAAACAATCTAATTAGATATACGAGAATTCCTGTTAAAGTTTTTAAACCTGAAACTGTTAGAAAAATTAGATCTAGCTTAAATGATGTTGCTGAGAAATTAATTGGACTTGATCTTGTAGATAAAGTTATATTAAAGACTGGGACGAGTTCTGAAACTGTATATGCTTGGACTTCTGGTGGATTGGACAATTATAGTTTTGCTTTTGTTGTTTACAATCCCGATGGAAGATCTATGGGTGAAGATTTATTTTCTTTTAGTATTATGCAACCTGTGGTTAGATCTTTTGTTAATAATATGCTTCCTGGATTAAGAGCTATAACTAATGAACCAATTTTAACAAATACAGCTACTAATTCACAAGACCTTGATAGTTTATGTGAAACTTATACTAATGATATAATCGATATAAAGATTAAAAATGGAACACTACCTGAACTACAACATTTATCAAATAATCTAAGAAGTTGTTCTGGTATTTATGCTAACAAAGAAATTGATTCAAACAACTGGAGCAGGTTTAAATTTTATGAGGGTATGACTGAAGAGCAGTTAGCTAAAATTAGTGATGAAATTAATGGAGATTATAGTGATGTTTCTCTAGAATATTTAAGAAATGCTCAAATGGCATATCAAATTGTTGTAGAAGGATTAAGTGATGAGGATAAATTTTATGATCTTGCCAATACTAAATTATCTAATGTTAAAGAAAAAATAGAAGATAGAAATTAATGAGAAAGATTTATAACTTAATTCTTAAGTTCTTTTATAGTGGGCCCGTAGCTCAGCTTGGTGGAGCATCTGTATTTAATTATGATGAAACTCTTAAAGCGTGGAGTTATCAGAGGGTCGTGGGTTCAAATCCCATCGGGCCCGTATCTCTTTTTAAATGTTTATAAATAAAACTTGGTTCTGAGATGTGAACCTACGAATTACTTCTTTTGTGACTTGAACCTTCTATTCCATTGTTTTGAGATTTGATACCACGATGTTTTTCCTCAATTGTACAATTAATAATAAAATAATAGTCTATAAAACATATTAATTTATCGTGGCTGCTGATTGGTGGCAAGAATAATAATAAAATAATAAAAATTACTTCTTTCTACAAGAGTAGTCTATTAACCAATCTGTATATGTCTGCTTTTGAGCATCACTACCACTATAAAAGAAACCGCCAGTTGGATCATATCCAGGTATTTTTTCTGTAACTTCTTGTATTCCTTCTAGTTTTCCTAATGCTCTTTCTTGATCTAATTCTTTTTTGGTGTAGTTAAATTCAGCCTTACAACTAACTAACAAATTTCCTACAAGCAAACTGCATAATGTTATTTTTGTTTTGTCCATTTTTGTTTACCTCCATACTAAATGTCTACCCAACAAACATATTAATATTTGTCCACCATTTTGGGCGGCAATAAGTAAAGTTTAAATATAAGACCTAATTAGTTTATTTATGGTTGTAGAAGCACTAAAGGAATACGGATTAAGTAATAAAGAAATAGAAGTATACACTGCGCTATTACCCATAGGAAGTGTAAGTTTACAACAAATAGCAAAAAGACTAGAACTTCCAAGATCTACAGTATATAATACTCTAAACTATCTAATAAACAAAGGACTAGTATCAAAGATAATAAAAGAAGGAATAACCTATTTCGAAGCAGTAGAACCAAAAATCCTAAAAGAAAAACTGGAAGAAAAGAAAAAACTAATAGAAAAGGCGTTGCCGGAACTAGAAGAACTAAAGAAAGCAATAAAAGAAAGCTCAAGTGTAGAAATATACGAAGGACAAAAAGGCCTATCCACAATACTAAATGATATATTCAAAATAAAACAACAAACATACTATTTTGGGTCTTATTCTTTATCAAAAGAGATGTTAAAACATCAACCAGAACACTTCAGAAGCATAAGACTAGAAAGAAAAATACCAGCAAAAATAGTAATGGATGAATATGATGAAAAAACATTTCATAAAAAAGGATACAAACAAATAACAGAAATGAGATTTTTAAAATCACTAAAAGACTTCCCGTGTATGATATTCATTTACGGGAAAAAAGTAGCGTTATACACTATAAAAGAAGACCTAGTAGGATTAATAATAAAAAATGCACAAGTAGCACAAGCAATGAAAATGATATTTGATATTTATTGGAAAACTGCTAAAAAATAAATGTAATTTGAACCAATTTCTTAATTTGAGCTTTCTATACTCGAAGTTATTACATTTCATAAAGCTATTTCAATAGATCTTAATCAAAATATAAATTGTATGCACCATCAATACATTGAATGAAAAAAAGAATAATAAAGCTGGTAGACTGTATCACATGGCCCGTATTATTTATAATTTAATGTTCTTTTTATTGTTTTGTAGAGTTGCGGATATTTATTTATATCTAAAATCTCTGCATGTAAATAATTTAATGAACCTGAACAATTTCCATTGATTAAATAATTATTTTTTTCATCTAAAATTGCATCTTTTTTCATTACTATCCCATCGCCTGTTTCTCCATTCATATCGCAACCAACTCCAATAATATTATAAATTGGAATATCTGGTAAAATTTCATTATTTATTTTATTCATGAATAAACTTTCTTTATCCATATCATTACATTCTGGAGCTGAGCCTAGAATATTACAATATTTTAGAATATCTTTTGTAATTCCTTTATTTGGAGTTCCAATTAATATTATTTTATCTATGTTTTCTGAACCAAAAATCTGAATGTAACGTCTTACTACTAAACCACCCATACTGTGCGCAATAATTGTTACTTTATTCTTCCCTGTTATAGCTTTAACAGTTAAAATAATATCTCTTAATCTTATTGAATAGGTATCAATATTATCTGTTTTTGTTTCTATTATTCTTTCTTTACCTGTGATTTTATAGATATCAAAATAATAACTTGCTCTAAATGTTACCGAACTATTTACTTTTCCTAATATCCCTGTTGAGTTCTCTGAATTTGACAATACTAATCCTGCGTTTAAGTAACCATCAGAATCTAATCTTTCTTGAATAGCTGTAAATGTATCTAAACTATATTCTGCTGATATATCTTTATTGAATGCATGGCCGTGTAATAATATTATTGGATAATTTAAATCTGTATTATTTATACAATCAGAACAATTTTTATATAAACAACATTTTGAATTTGGTTCGTTTAGTTCTATTTCTTTGTAAATATTATTTTTTTCTATATAATTTAATTTAGTTAAATTAATATTTAATATTGTTTCGTTTGCAAAACAACACACCTGGTCTGTTAAAATATCTGTATTATTTAAATCTTTTATAAAATCTTTAACTATTTCTTCTTTATATTCTAAAGTTGATTTATTTGAAAAATAATCTGTTAATTTGTTAAATCTAATTATCATTTCGTTTAAACTATTAAATGTAATGTTTGTTACGTTTAAAGCTTTTAGTTCTTCTAATTTATCTTTGGTTTCATTTAAATTATCTATTAATGAATTATAAACTGATATTTTATTTGATAATGTTAAGTTTATTTCATCTATTCTATTATTTAACTCTCTTAAACTTATATTATTCAGAACATTAATTGATCTGTAATCATAAATGTTCCATGCAGACTTTAAGCTATATAATGTTAGGTTTGATAATGAAATATCACTATCTATTTGATCTATATCATTTTTTAATTCTTCAGTATTAATTGATTTGTTCATTTCTATTACTGTAAAATTTAAATTGTCTAGTCTTCTTTTTATATTATTTAATTCTATTGATGTATTTATCAACTCTTTTTTAGAATTTTCTTTAAGTTGTTTTTCTTCTTGATTTAAATCATAATCTAGAGTTATTAATTTGTTTTTTGTTTTTAATTCTTCTTTTGTGTGACATAAATAATCCTTAATATTTTTACAACTCACTGTAAATCTATATAGCTCTTGACCTTTTCCTATCTTGTCGGCTCTTAAATCATATCTTTTTGATATTAAATTTGTTGTACTTAAATTAAAACTACCTTCATCTATAGTCTTATTATTACTTATATCTATAAAATTATAGTTGCATATTGTTTTACAAAATGGATTTGTTGTTCCTTGAATATTAAAATTTATATCATCATTTTGATTATGTACTAAGAGTAAGTTATCTTTATCTGAATCTAATTTTATTATTAAATCATTTCCTAATAGAAGATTAGTGTAGAGATAAATCTTTGTCCCGAATAAGCCTAAAAGTATGGCTAATATCAAAATTATTATTGCAATCTTTATTTTTTTATTTCTTGATTTAATTTTCTTCAATGACATTAATATTGGTATATTACTAGATTATAAAAAGTTATTTGATTACAACATTAGTTAGGAAGTTTTATAAAACCTCATAAGGGAGTTATTATATTGCCCCGTTCGTCTAGCCCGGTCAAGGATAGAGCCTTCTCAAGGCTTCGACACGAGTTCGAATCTCGTACGGGGCACTATATTCTTTGTGCTGGTTCCATCTCTGTATCTACAATGTAAATGGTCTTTTATGCTATTAAATCAAAATTCCTTCAAGTGCAGCAATACTTTATCCAATGCTGGCTGTATCTCCAGATCCACTTTTATTTAGTACAAACTTAATCAACTAATAAAAATATTTAGTAGGTTTAAAAAATTATTTCTTACTTTTTAGCTTTATTGAATGCTCTGAAATCCATTGTTCTATTTCGCTTAATTTTTTCTCTCCTCTTGCAATTTTGAGGATAAATTCTTTAGCTTTATCGTAGTCTATGTGAATAATGATACCATAATTTAAGAGAATTATTTGAGCAACCATATGCGCCATTCTTT
>CAYJSR010000037.1:0-8365 GCA_964373095.1 Candidatus Woesearchaeota archaeon | reverse complement strand
ATGAAACAAGTAATAATAGTAAGGGAAGATTTAAAACTACCAAAGGGAAAAATATCAGCGCAAGTTGCACATGCAGCAGTAGATTGTGTTCTCCAAAGTGATAAAGATAAAGTAAAAGAGTGGAGAAAATTAGGAATGCCTAAAATAGTTTTAAAAATTGGAGATTTAAAAAAACTAAAAGAATTAAATCAATTTGCTAAAGATTCAGGCTTAATTACTGCTTTAATAACAGATGCAGGAAGAACAACAGTAGAACCAGGCACAATAACTTGCTTAGGAATTGGTCCTGATTCAGATGAGAAAATAGATAAAATAGTTAGAGATCTAAAATTAATATAAAAATATTATGCTTCTAAATAACAAACAACCAACTGGCAGTCGGTAGATCTTAAAAAATAATAAGATAAACATTCTCCCTTGCCCCTAATTACTTCATTAGGTATTAGGTTACCAGTAGTGCTATATTCTGTACCGCCGCCTTTAAGTGGCATACATTCAAAGATTTCTAATGGTTTACCTAGTACAGGTTCTTTCCTTACAATATATTTAGGACTACCTCCCCTAGACTTAGCCATTGATAAAGCCATATTAAAAAAAATATCCAAATTATCTTCAAGTGTCATATAATACATAAAAATAAAAAAAACTTATAAGTCTTTCTATTAAATATTTTAACAAAAATAATATAAACTTTAGAAACACTATATTATTATAATAGAATGAATAGATAATAAAAATCTATTATATGAAATAGATATTTAAATATATCTTTTTATTTTAACTTTATTTTTTCTTAATAATCTTATTCCATCATCATTTCCATAAGGATATAAATAATAAACAGTTTTAATTTTAGTCTTTATTATTTTTTCAGCGCAAGAAATACAAGGAGGTATTAAAATATAGAGTTCACAACTTTCAAAATCAATATTTTTTTTAGAAGCTTCTCTTAAAGCAATTGTTTCTGCATGAGACTCAGTTTTTGAATTTCCGGCCTTTATTAAAATCTTACCGTGTTGAATTATAATCGCAGAGATCTTACCAACTCTTGCCTGGCTTTGTTCTGCTAAAAGATGTAATTCTCTTTTGATTGGATCTTTAATACTTTTTATATCTGGTTTTTCTAAAGTTTTTTTAATTATATAACTAGTGCTTATTATTTTCCTACCAGTAACAAAAACTACTTTTATATTAGGATATAATATGTTAATATCTCGCGCTCTCCTTTTTCTATAAAATAAATTCTCTTTATAGAACACTAAATATTTTGGTTGTATTATATTAAGATATCCATCATAATGTGAAGGTTTATCTAAGATAAGTACATAATCAACAAAATCCAATGCAGCAATAAGTTCAGCCCTATAAATTTGTTTAATAATAGGTCTATTAAGTCCCTTTCTCACTTTTACCATCTTATCTGTTTGTACAATAACAATAAATGGCTTCCCTAATTTTCTACATTCCTTCAAATATCTAAGATGACCAATATGAAATAAATCGAAAACACCACCAACTAATATAGCAGTATTTGGTTTAATAAGATTTTTCAATTCATTTAGTTTAACTATCTTACCCATAATAAAATCCAATTATATTTTTTTAATCAGGAATACCTCTAGTTAGTTCTTGATATGCTTGTTCTGATGATTCAAAATCTTTTTTTGTTAAAGTATAATGCACATCACATTTAGGGCAAACTAATTCCAAAGATAAATTACAATCATAAAGCGTATGAATATGGCTTAGATTTCTACGTAGTAAATATTTTTTAGATGGCCCTTCTGATGTCATTCTTGAAACAAAATCTGCTTCGATAAAAAGATTAACAAATCTAGTTCCGACAACATTAACAATATTTGTATCAAGACTATCAATTTTACAACCATCAGAAACAAGTAAATGACAATCTTCAACTTTAAGTTCAAGAGCCATAGTATTCAACTCTTCCTAGCAAATATTTCAATCCAAGTTTTCCCATCATCTTCAGCGATAGTGCTCTCAATTATATCAAATCCTGTCTCAGTAACTAACTTATCCAACTCATCTTTTTCATAAAATGCATAAAAAATAGGAGAGCCATCATAATCCCTCTTCTCAACAAACTTCTCTTCATTACCTTTTTTAGCAGAGAGATACATAATGCCTTCTTTTTTCAAAGCTTTATAAAAATTCTTTAATAGTTTAGGAGCTTCAACTTTAGGAATATTACCTATAGTAGTCATGCACCATATTCCGTCAAATTCTTCATTTGATTTCATTGTTAATAAATCACCTTTAATAGCAATGACGCCACGTTTTTTAGATTCTTCAATCATACCAATAGATAAATCAACAGAAGAAACATCCAATCCATCTTCAAGTAAATAAGCAGAATCCCTCCCACAACCACAGCCAGCATCAAGAACTTTAGCCTTCCTCACCAACATTGAAACAAATTTAGATAATTGAAATTGTAAGAGTTTATTTTGCGTTTTTTCAGCATAAACAGCAGCATATTTATTGTATGTTTCTATAGTTTTCTTTATCTTTTCTTGTGTTGTTAATTTCTTATCAGACATTGTCATTTATAGTAAATTCAAGGTTTAAAAAGATTTTGATGCTATTTAAGTACATTTTCAATCTAGAGAATATTCATCACATTTATTATTTCTAGAAGGATCTTTAATTACACTTATAATATTGCTTCCAATTTCAGTAAAGGCAGTAGCCAGAGTCATGTCTTCTTCGTTTTTAATATTATTATGACATATAACTACTTCTTTTCCATTATAGATTTTAGATTTAATATTAAGTATATTTTTAATGACTTTTTCATCAACATTTTTATATTTTTTAAATAAGTTTTCAATTAATTCTTTTCTTCTTATAGAATAAATAGCCTTCTCTAAATCCTTAGATAAATCAGAAACATAACAATTTGTATGAACAAAATTAGGAGTCTTAATTTTCATAACCTTATTTTGAACAGCAGAAGTCTCAATACAATAAACTTCATTATCCTTAATTAAATTATAACTATATCCGGAAGCCCTTTCTTTTATTTTTAAATAACTTAATATTTCATTTATACCCTTAGCTTCCAAAGCCTTCCTAGCAATAAAATTTTTAGGAATTCCAATTCTAGTATCATTATGGCTAACGGAATTTATTATTTGGGTAATTCCAGAAGAATTAATACTTATTGATGAACCAGCAAGCATACCAGTAAATATCAAACTTAAAAAATCAACACCATTATTCAAGCTAACTTTAATCATAGCCATATTATCTAAGAAATCTTTATGAAAATCTTCATTATGGCCAACAATTATTCTATTATTAGTGGTTCTAGCAACAATAGTAGTACACTTATCAAAATACCTATCAAATATTACTTCTTCAACATTTAACAACCAAATTTTTTCAAAATCTTGATTAGCTCCATCAGCAATTCCTTTTATTTCATTAATAATATCAGGAAAATATTTGTTTGCATAAGGAAAGTATTTACTAGATAATTTTTCAAAATAACCAATTTTAAATAATTTATGTTCAGTTGCAACAATTTCAGGTATTTTTACAGTTTTAGCTATTTGCTTCTTAAATTTTTTACCAATTTGATAACCTACTTCATAATTATCACCAGAAACTTCAATGAAAGGAATCTTATTATAGCTCATAATATATTTAAGAGATATATTACTTTTAAATGTTTGTAAATCCATTTAATTGTTAGTACTATGAGAAAATTACAAAGGCTTTTAAAGAAAAAATTTAGTAAAAATAGATGCTCTGGTTAAATCAAAAGATTAGTAATTTAGTCAAGACTATAAATCCAAAAGATATTGCTTTCCTATTAGCTTCAAGCCTAGAATTAAATAAAGCTAAAAAAACAAGTTTAAAGGCAGAATTAGCGTTAGAATGTCTATCTTTACATCAAAATTTTAAAGAATATATTTTAGAATTTTATTTAAAAACTTCGGATAAATTAAGATGTATAGCATTAAATGGGATGGAAAAAGAATTAAAAGAATTATACATAAATAGATCTGTAGAAGATAATAGTATAGTTTCAAAAGTATTCTCAAATAAGAAAAAATATTTTACAACAGCAATTGAAGAAGAAATAGGTAGAAGATCTGAATTATTAACAAAATTGAATATAAAATCATCTTTATTTTTACCAATAACCGATATAGGATTATTAATAGTCAATAAAAAAGATACTGAGAGATTTGATGTTTATGATTATTTATTATTAAAGAGGTTTATAGGAGAAGTAGTTACACCGTCTTTAGATTTAGCATTTGATAATGAAAAGAATTTTTCAGCTTCGATAAAAGACCCATTAACTGATTTATATAATCATGGTTATTTTAATTTACAACTTGAAAGAGAAATAGAAAACGCGAGAAGAGGTAAAAACGATGTAAGTTTAATAATGATTGACATTGATTATTTTAAAAATTACAATGATTTAAATGGGCATCCGAACGGAGATAAAGTTTTAATAAATGTTGCAAATATTTTAAAAAACAATACAAGAGAAGGAGATTTAGCAGTAAGATATGGTGGTGAAGAGTTTGTTATTATTTTAGTAAACACAAAATTAAAAGACGCAGCAGAGAAAGCAGAACAGATTAGAAAAACAATTTTAGAATATAAATTCGATAGAGAAGAACTACAACCAGACGGAGATTTAACTATAAGTGTTGGAGTAGCAAGTTTCCCCAAATTAGCAGACAACATGTTTGAATTAATAGAAAAAGCAGATAAAGCGTTATACAAAAGCAAAAACACAGGTAAAAATAAAGTTACTATTTATGAAGATTAAGAAAATATTTGATCTAAACTCTTTATTTTATTTTCTGGGAGTATACTAGCAATACCTCCTTCATTTGCCTTATGAGTATAAATTAAAGGATCATCAAAACCAGTATTATTAATTTTAATATAAGCACCAGGGGGGAAAAGCATTCTTTTAAATGCATAATATCCAATTTCTTCACGTCTATCACATTTTGAAGAATCACAAGTCCATGACTGAATTCCATTGCTACCATCAGCATAATAAACAACATAATTATGTTTACAATCTGGATTACCTTCTCTAATTGTTTTTTGAAACCCCATTCTCTTACCAACCATAATTTTATTCCTAGCCATAAAATAAATAAAAACTAAAAATTTATAAACATTGTTAAAAAGGAGTATCATTATCTTTAATATATTTAAATTATAAATATTCTTTAAACTATCATTAGGACTATGGCTTATATGATTTTAAGCTTTATCTAGAAGATAATTATTAGTTCCAAAAAGATTTAGATAATATAATATTAGTATTTTAATACAAATTAAGCATTATATCTTTTACGTTCACCAAAACTTCTTCTATTATCCCCGGTGCTGCTTCTCTCACTAGATCTAAATCCACCAGAACTATGACTCCTACGACCTTCAGCAGATTGTCCTGATCTAAATCCACTATTATGACTTCGTCCTCCAAATCTAGGACTATTAGAATGCCCCTTAAATCCTCCATATCTACCTCGATCAGAAGTTCTTTGAAACATTAATTTAGGAAATTCAGGAACTGTTAATCTTTCAATAACTAAAGACCTATCTTCTAAAACTTTTCTAAAATTATCATGATCTTGTTCAGATATTAAAGAAATAACCTTACCTTCATTCCCAGCTCTAGCTGTTCTTCCAATTCTATGAATATAATCTTGAGAACTCTTAGGAACATCATAATTAATTACATGACTGACATTTTTTATATCTAATCCACGAGCAGCAACATCACTAGCAACTAGAACTAATGACACTTTATTATGAAAACTATCTAAGGCTTCTTTTCTTCTATTTTGAGTTAAACCTCCATGCAATGCCTGTGCTTTTATTCCTTGCTTAAATAAATTTCTAGATAAACCATCAACCATTCTTCTTGTCGCACAGAAAATAATAGTTAATCCAGGAGATTCTGTTTTAAGCAAATGAACTAATAAAGAAAATTTATCTCTTCCTTGAATGGAATAATAATGTTGTACCATCTTTCCTTTGTCAACATAAGATTGTACTTTTATTTTTTCAGGATTTTTCATATAGTGTTTTACTATATCATGGACTTCAGAAGAGATCGTAGCACTAAACAATAAAGTTTGTCTTTCTTTTGGTAAATTAGAGATTATTAATTTAACATCATCTATAAAACCCATTTCAAACATCTTATCTGCTTCATCCAAAACTAAAGTTTTAACTCTACCAAATTTGATAGTATTTCTCTTAGTATGATCTAATAACCTTCCAGGAGTCCCAACAACAACATCAGCAGTTCTTAATCTATGTATTTGTCCTTCAATACCAACACCACCATAGACTGCAATAATATTAGTTTTTTTATGTTTAGCAAATTTACGCATTTCAGTTGTAACTTGCTCACATAATTCTCTTGTTGGAACAACAACTAAAACTTGTAAACCCTCTCCTAATTTTACTTTTTCCAGTAAGGGCAATCCAAAGGCAGCAGTTTTACCAGAACCAGTATATGACTGTCCAATTACATCTCTTCCTTCTTGAACTAGAGGAATTGTTTTCTTTTGGATTTCAGTCCACTCAGAATACCCTAAATCTATTACAGCTTTAAAAATATCAGGCTGTAAATTTATACTTAATAACATATTATTTTACCTATATATTGCAATTACAAACACTTTATAATGCTTACTAATCTATGTTTTCTGGTTTAGATAAATTTAAAAATAGAAATTCTAAGAAAAAAGGAAATAGTTCAAGCAAAAAACACACCATACATATCAAAACAAATTAGTTTATATTTCATTTTGAATTCTTCTTCACATTTTTAAAGGTTTCAGCAATATCTATTATATATTTTCCTTCTACCAATCTATAAACCATTGGTTCCCCACTAAAAAATTTAACTAAATCTATCTCAAATTTTCCAGGTTTCAATATATTAATAGAAGCCAAATCTAATATAACCGGTTTATCTTCCTCATAACCCACAATATCAAAAACATCTTTCTCAATTCTATCTTTATCAGTATCAGATAATTGATTAGTAATCTCTTTAGCAACATTTAAAGCTTCTTTCTTAACAAAGAAGAAGAATTTTCCACCACAGTCACTACAACCTTTCAGAATCTCGCTGCTTGCATCTTCATATATTTTACTACACCTGACACATTGATGAACCATAAAATAAGGTTAATTGTTGATTATATAAAGATTATTATAGTTAAGAATCAATTTCCTTTTTTAACCCTAACAAGTAAAGACCCAGCTTTATATAACAAGTAATTTGTTTTAAAACATTCATTACACTCATTATGTTCTTCAAAATGTTTTTTGATGATATCAATAAAATCAACACCAAAATCTTCAGTTAAAGATTTAATTAGATCTTTTTTATTTTTATTACTTATCACATAGTCACAATACCTGCAAATGGTTACATAATTAAATTTATAATTAATATTACAAATATAAGTATCTGGTTTTATAAATTTAATTGCTGAATCAAATATATCTTTGCATTTATAACACTGTAAGAGATGTAAAGAAATAATAGTTAAAAAATCTCTCCCAAATTTATCAATGAGATTTTTCTCAGCATGATCAACACCAAAATATTTTCTAAATATATCTTTTTTATCACTTTTAGTATATATCATATAAAAACTAAAATAAGAAATTATATCATCATCAATTCTACTATCAGCTAAGCAGGCATAAGACATAATTACCTTCTTTTTTTCTTTTCCATAGTAAGTAATTCAATTTTACTTGGATCCTTTCTTATTTCTTTTACAATAGTAGCAGGTCCAACAATTGTTAATCCTGGTCTTCTTCTCAATAAAAAATTAGCAAAATCTTTCTTTAATTTTTCAAACAAAGCAGGATCTCTAGGACTATAATCAATAGAAGCTATTTCCACACCCTTAAAATCCTTTGTAATGACTGACATTGTTTTTTTAATCAATTCAGATTCTTCAATAGGATTTAATCTTCCTTCAATCAACAATATCTTTCCTTCTTTAACAGATTTTAAAATTCTCCTAATTTTCTCTTCCATAGGAAGCTGTGCAAAATCTTGGTGCGGCACATATTGTAATGTTAGCATTCTTTCCTCCTCTTTTTTATTTTACTAATTTAAATAATTCTTCATAAAATATATCCATATTTTCGCCTTTCAGAGCACTTACCCCAATAGTTTGATATTGTGGGAATGCAGATTCAATTCTTTTCACGTCTGCTTTTTTCAAATCAGTTTTATTAGCAACAATCATAACTGGAATATCTCTTGCTGCTAAATTTCCAATTATAGTAATATTAACTTGAGAATAAGGATTTAGAGTAC